>NZ_JBHYJD010000009.1:150141-370199 GCF_042740555.1 Nonomuraea sp. NPDC059007
CCAGGCGAGGGAGACGCTGCTGGCGGTGACGCCGGTCGAGCGGGCGTTGCCGGGGACGCTGGGCGCCTGCGTGTCGGTGCCTCCGCCGCCGGTGGTCTTCCACAGGGCCGCGACGTTGGGCGGCTCCCAGCCTGGCTGGGAGGTGTGGCTCTGCCGGCATTCGTACTCGACGCCGTTGTAGGTGACCCGGGTGCCCGCGGTGTACGCGGTCCACGGTGCCCAGTCGGCGAAGGCGACCTGGGTGCTGCTGGCACTGAAGGCCATGGGCGGGGCGACCACCGCTGCGCCGAGTGGCAAGAGTAAGGCCGCCAGGACTGCGAGTGTTTTGCGATGCTTCATAGTGCTCCGACATCCGGTGCTTGGGGGGTGGGATGAAGAGAGGCGCAGAAACTCTTAGGAAAGTTTCCTTTTAATTACCTGCGACGTTAACCCCTGCCCGCCAGGTCGTCAATATCTGGATCAAAAGGTCGACGAGGATCAGCAGGCCGATGCCGATCAGCACGAGGCGCCCCCAGCGAGCGTCCCGGCCCGGATGGCGAAGAAGCGGCGGGCGAGGCACCAGGACCAGGTGGACGCTCACCCCGCCGCGTCCTGCGGTGCCTTGGCCTGGCACGACGGTTCTTCCACGCGAGCGGCCCGGGTTTGTGCGGCGTAGGGCCAAGGCACGGCTTCCGTATCCTTACGGGGTGATCCGCGCCGTGGTGATTGATGTGGACGACACGCTCTGCCTCACCGAGGCGGCGTGCTTCGAGCTCGAGAACGAGGTCCTGGCGTGTATCGGCCGTGAGCCGATGTCCCGGGACGTGCACCTGTCCACGTGGGGGCAGCCGCTGCTGGAGGCGATGCCGTCGCGCTCGCCGGGCATCGACGTCGAGGCCTTCGCCGCCGCGTACCCGGCCGTGCTGCGGCGGTATGTGGCGGACGGGCGGCTGGACGTCGTCGCGCAGGAGAACCTCCAGGCGCTCGACGCGCTCGCCGCCGCGGGCCGCAGCCTCATGCTGCTGACCTCACGTACGGAAGCCGAGGTCGAGCACCTGCTGGCCCCGGACCACGCGCTGACCGGCCGCCTCGCCGCCGTCTACCACGCGGGCAACATGCGCTACAGCAAGCCCGACGCCCGCGCCTTCGACGAACTCCTCGCCGCCACCGGGCTCGACCCCCATCACTGCCTGTACGTCGGCGACTCACCCGGCGACGCCCGCGCTGCCAACGGCGCCGGCCTGCGCTTCATCGCCTGCATGCAGAGCGGCGTCCGGCGGCGTGCCGACTTCGCCGCCCATCGTGTCGACGCGTTCATCGACACCTTCCCCCAGATGGTCGAGGCCGTGGCCCACCTGGAGACCGCCCGGTCATGAACGGCGGGCCCACGCCGCCGGCGCGGACACCACGCTCCCGACCGCCGGCCGCGAGGCGGCAGGCCATGCCCCCGGTTGCCACAGTCGCCGTGACCTATCTCGGGCGCACGGCGGTGACGTAGTAGATCATCGGGCTGAGCTCGCCTTCCCCCTCGACCAGGAAGCCCGCGTCGGGGATCAGGTCGCCGAGGAGTTCGCGCGGGCTGTGGCGCATGGCGGGTCCGGTGAGCAGCCGCACGAGCCGCCCGGTCAGCCGTCCGGTCGGCGGGCGGAACTCGGCGATGAGCAGCCGTCCGCCGGGACGCAGCACCCGGAACATCTCCCGTACGGCGGCGCCGCGCAGATCGGCCGGGACGTGGTGGACCGCGAGCGTGGACATCACCACGTCGAACGACGCGTCCGGCAGGGCCAGCGCCTGAGCCTCGCCGACCAGGTAGGCGCAGTTGCGCGGGGCCCGCGAGCGGGCGTGCTCCACCATGGGCGGCGAGGGGTCCACGCCGGTGACCTCGGCCGCGATCGGGGCGACGATCCTGGTCAGGTAGCCGGTGCCGCAGCCCACGTCGAGGACCCGGTCGCCGGTCCGCACCCCGGACCTGGTGGCCAGGCGGGTGAAGACCTCGCGGCGCCGGCCCAGGAATCCGAGGGTGACGCCCATGCCGTAGGCGCGGGGATGGTCGATCGTGCCGCCGTGGTCGGCGTGTTCCTCGTGCCGGTGCAGAAGCCTGCCCAAACCCATGATCGCCTCCGATATCGAACAGAGTGTTCTGTAATGAATAGTCTGTCTGTCGGTGTTGCCGGGGCAACAAACAGTTCTGCCCGGCTGTGCCGTACTGAACACAAGGAGGGACATTGGACCGGCGGGTACGGCGCACGCGGCAGGCCATCCAGGGGGCGCTGGTGGAGCTGACGCTGGAGAAGGGCTACGACGCGGTGACGGTCACCGACATCATCGACCGGGCCGACGTGGGCCGATCCACGTTCTACGCGCACTTCACCGACAAGCAGGACGTGCTGTTCAGCAATCTGGAGGCGCTGACCTTCCTGCATGCGGAGCCGGGCGTGGACGGGCGGTTGTTCGCCTTCAGCCTGCCGATGTTCGAGCACGTGCACGAGCAGCGGCGGCTGGTGAAGGCGCTGCTCGGCAGGCGCGGCGGCGGGGTGGTGATGGCGCGGGGCGAACGGATGCTGGGCCGGATGATCCGCGCGGAGCTGGAGGCCAGGAAGGGGGAGGTGTCCGAGCTGGTGGTGAGCTGTGTGGCGGGGGCGTTCATGACGTTGCTGCGCAGGTGGGTGGACGAGGAGATCACCGCGACGCCCGCCGAGCTCGACGCCGCCTTCCGCGCCACAGTCCTGCCGGGGGTGGAGGCTCTGTGACGTTCCTTCCCACCTGCACTACCACCGGCCCGGCAGGCTACGGCATTCTCCCGGCCGCAGGCGCCTTTCTAGACTGGCCGCCATGAACGACCCCCGCCGCCGTGTGCTCCTGTGGATCGGCTTCCTCGTGTTCGCGGCCATCAACACCATCGGCGGCACCATCGGCGGTACGGCCCAGGTCGCCGGCCTGATCGCCGGAATCGTCTGCCTCGGCTTCATCGCGGCCCTGATCATCCACCACTACACCGGGCGCCGGCCGTGACCCGGCCGTCGCCTCCTCTGGAGAGGGTGCTCCCATGGCATTGGAATCCATCAATCCCGGTGAACTCGACCCACCGGCGACCTACAGCCACGTCGTCGTCGCCACCGGCACGCGGATGGTCTTCATAGCCGGTCAGGTGGCCGAGGACCGGGCGGGCAACCTCGTCGGACCGGGGGACATGACGGCCCAGGCGCGCCAGGTGTTCGCCAATATCGGACACGCGCTCGCCGCCGCGGGCGCCCGTCCCGACCAGGTGACGAAGCTGACGATCTTCGTCGCCGGGTACCGGCGTGAGCATCTCGCGCAGATCGAGGAGGGCAGGGTCGCGTTGTTCGGCGATCACAAGCCGGCGGACACGCTGGTGGGGGTTGCCACGCTGTCCAGGCCGGAGTACCTGCTGGAGGTCGACGCCGTCGCGGTCACGACGTAGCTCCGGCCGCTACGGCTTGCGGCCCACCGCGGCGTACATGTTGGTGGCGGTGTCCGGGAGGGGCCGGTCGCCGCGGGCGGGGCGCCAGCGGGGCATCGGGACGACGCCCGGGTCGAGGAGGTCCAGGCCGGTGAACAGGCGTTCCACCTCGGCGCGGGTGCGCAGGTACATGGGGATGCCGCTGCTGGTGTACTCGCGGGCCAGTTGCTCGGACTCGGGGGCCAGGTCGGCGGTCGGGATGGTGACGGCCAGGTAGCTGCCGGCCGGAAGAGGGGCGATCAGGGCCTCCACCAGGCCCTGGGCGTCCTCCACGAACTGGAGCATGGCGATCACCGTCAGGGCCACCGAGCGGGTGAGGTCGATCACCTCGTGCAGGGTGGGGTCACCGAGGAGAGCCTCGGGGGAACGCATGTCGGCCTGGATGTAGGCGATGCGGCCCTCGGGCGTACCGGCCAGCAGGGCCCGCGCGTGGGTCAGCACGATGAGGTCGTTGTCGACGTAGACGATCCGGGCCTCGGGGGCGCTCTCCTGGACGACCTCGTGCAGGTTCGGGGAGGAGGGGATGCCGGTGCCGATGTCGACGAACTGCTGTATGCCCGCGTCGGCCAGGTAACGGGCCATCCGGTGCATGCAGGCGCGGTTGGCGAGCATCGAGGTGCGCAGTCCCGGCCAGTTGGTCAGCACCTTGGACGCGGTCTCCCGGTCGGCGGCGAAGTTGTCCTTGCCGCCCATGATGTAGTCGTAGACCCGCGCCGAGTGCGGCCGGTGGGTCTGCAGATCCATCGGTGTGGGCCGGTGCTGTGGAACGTCTTCCATATCCGGATTCCGCCTTCCGGTCGTGGTCTTCTGGCCCCGCACTCAAGATCCACCATAGGGCACGGAGCGGAAGGCGCACACCGGTCGGGGGCGGGCGGCCCCGCGTGGGCGCCCGCCCGCGAGTCAGGTCAAGGGGTGGGTTCCTGCATGGTGACGCGGTGCGCGCCGCCACCGCCGTTTCCGTAGAGGTTGTCCAGGTTGAGCATGACCACGGGCTTGCCGAAGGCCGCGGCGATCGCGCTCCGCCGACCTGCTGGAGGGCAGGGCCGCGGCCCCCGTCACGCGGGCCCTGCCGACCCGTCTGGTGGAACGGGACTCGACGCTTCCCCGAGCTCCGCGATGACGGCGCCCTCCACCAGTTCGCGGGCGCGCTCCAACGTCATCGACCCGCTGAGCCAGCGTTCGCTCACGCCTTCGACCAGGGCGGTCAGCCGTTCCGCCACGGCCGGCGGATCGGCCCGCGCGGCGGCCAGCCCGGCCGCCTGAGCCTGCCTGATCATGGCGGCGAGGTCGTCGACCCAGCCGCGCGTGGAGGTGCTGAGCGGCTCGCGCAGGTCGGGGTTGAAGACCGCGCTGGCCCGCAACTCGCCCCAGGCCGCGCTGTTCTCCCGGACCGCGGGGGTGTCCTGCAGTTCGAGGAGCAGGAGCAGTTCGAGCTGCTCGCGCGGGTCCTTGCCGATCTCCATGGCCTCGTGCGTGTAGCGGCCGGCGCGCTCGTTGACGAACTCCAGCGTCTTGCGCATGAGCCCGGCCCGGTCGCCGAAGTGGTAGTAGATCAGCGCGGTCGACACTCCGGCCTCGGCGGACAACTTTTCCACCCGTAGCCCGCGCACGCCGCTGTGGGCGATGACGCGGACGGCCGCTTCCAGGATCTGCCGCTGGCGATCGGACGACATTTCACCTCACGTCGCAGGGTCGGGGACACCTTGACTGAATCTTCAGTCGGTGGGCACTATAGCAACTCCGTAAGGCTGACTGAATTTTCAGACAGGAGTGATCATGCGCATGCCCGCCGAATGGGCCGTCCATGACGGCTGCCTCATGGCCTGGCCGACCCGGGAGGAACTGTGGGGCGACCTGCTCACCTCCGCCCGGCAGGAGTACGCGGCGGTGGCCCGCGCCATCGCGCGGTTCGAGCCGGTGACGATGGTGGCGCTGCCCGGCCAGGGCGAGCAGGCGCGTGCGGAGTGCGGCGACACGGTCGAGGTGGTCGAGCTGCCGATCGACGACTCGTGGCTGCGCGACTCCGGCCCGATCTTCGTACTCGGCCCGGACGGCTCCCGCGCCGGCGTGGACTTCCGCTTCAACTCCTGGGGCGGCAAGCACCACCCCTGGGACCGGGACGACAGGATCTCCGCCCTGCTCCTGGACCGCCTCGGCGTCGCCCGCGTCGAGTCCGGCATGATCCTTGAGGGCGGCGCGATCACCGTCGACGGCGAGGGCACGCTGATCACCACCGAGCAGTGCCTGCTCCACCCCAACAGGAACCCCGGCCTGACCCGCGCCGAGATCGAGGACGAGCTCAAGGCCAGGCTGGGCGTCACCAAGGTGATCTGGCTGCCGTACGGCGGGCTGGAGGACCGGGAGACCGACGGCCACGTGGACGGCGTCGCCGCGTTCACCGCCCCCGGCACGGTGCTCATCCAGCTCCCCGACGACCCGGGACACCCCGACTACGCCCGCATGCGCGCCAACAAGGCGATCCTGGAGGCCTCGACCGACGCCGCCGGCAGACCGTTCGAGCTCGTCGAACTGCCCCAGAGCGCGTTCACCGAGGTGGCCGGGGAGACGATCGAGGTCGGCTACCTGAACTTCTACGTGGCCAACGGCGGCGTGGTCGTCCCCGTCGCCGGAGTGGAGGCCGACGAGAAGGCCCTGGCCGTCATCGCCGGCGCCTTCCCCGGCCGCACCGTGGTCGGCGTGCGTACCCCGGTCATCGCCTACGGCGGCGGCGGCGTGCACTGCGTCACCCAGCAGATTCCGGCCGCGGGGCGGGCCTCGTGAACTACGCCGAACTGACCTCCTACGGCTCGCCGCTCGGTTCACCGGCCCGGCCCGGCACGGAACCCGGCACGCTCCTGCGGGTGGGCTTGGTCCAGATGCGCTGGCAGCCCGACGAACGGGCCCACGACGAGGCCCTGCGCACCGGGGTACGCCTGGCCGCGGGCCTCGGCGCCGAGGTGGTCTGCCTGCCCGAGCTCACCCGCAGCCCCTACTTCGCCGCCGACAAGACGCGGGCGCAGGACGCCGCCCGCCACATGGAGGACCTGCCCGGCGGCCCCACCACCGCGCTCGCCACCGAACTGGCCGCGGACCTGGGCGTCGTGGTGCACGCCTCCCTGCACGAGCGGGCCACCGACGGCGGCCTCGGCTACAACACCGCGATCTGCGTGGACCCGGACGGCACGCTGCTGGCGCGTACCCGCAAGCTGCACATACCGCGCTTCCCCGGCTACCACGAGGACCTGTGCTTCCGCCCCGGCGACACCGGCTTCCCCGTGGTGGAACTCGGCGGCGCCAGGTTCGGCTTCCCCACCTGCTGGGACGAGTGGTTCCCCGAGCTGGCCAGGACCTACGCGCTGGAGGGCGCGCAGGTGCTGGTCCACCCGACCGCGATCGGCTCGGAGCCGGAACTGCCGCACTT
The DNA here is from genome assembly GCF_042740555.1 of Nonomuraea sp. NPDC059007. Taxonomy (NCBI): domain Bacteria; kingdom Bacillati; phylum Actinomycetota; class Actinomycetes; order Streptosporangiales; family Streptosporangiaceae; genus Nonomuraea; species Nonomuraea sp. NPDC059007. The sequence continues at coordinate 157,023 of NZ_JBHYJD010000009.1, forward strand.
CGACACCCGGCCCATGTGGGAGCACGCCATCTCCGCCAACGGGCTGGCCAACGCCCTGTTCATGGTGGTGCCCAACCGGGTCGGCGCGGAGGGGCTCATCACCTTCTACGGCTCGTCGTTCATCTCCGACCCCTACGGCCGCGTGATGCTGCGCGCCCCGCGGGACCGGCCCGCCGTCCTCGTCGCCGACCTCGACCTGGACCAGCGTCGCGACTGGCTGGAGTTCGGCCTGATCAACACCCGGCGGCCGGAGCTCTACGGCGCGCTGACCCGCCCGATCTGACCCCAGGGAGAGCCCATGCGGATCGCAGCACTCACGGCCCTCGCCTTCATGGCGGTGGCCTGCGGCGGGGCCGCCACCCCCCACTCCACCGCCGGCACGAGCTTCACGCTGTCGCCCACGACGCCGCCCGCCAAGGGCGAGATCGACGGCTTCACCTGGTCCGTCTACGCCGAGCCGCCGACGCTCGACTACATCTACGCCTTCGACTACCCGCAGAACATGATCCTGTCCAACGTCTGCGAGAGCCTGATGCGCTGGACCCCGCAGCTCGGCCTGGAGCCCGGCCTGGCCCAGGAGGTGAAGCAGCCGGACGCGAAGACGTTCGTCTACCGCATCCGGCCCGGGGTGAAGTACCACGGCGGCGGCGAGGTCACCGCCGACGACGTCGTCTTCAGCCTGCGCCGCCACCTGGACACCGCTTTGGGCTCCTACTGGGCCAAATCCTTCGACCGGGTCGCCTCGATCGGCAAGAGCGGCCCGATGGAGGTGACCGTACGGCTGAAGCGGCCGGACTCCCAGTTCAACCAGTGGATGGCCACCTCGGCTGGAACGGTCGTCAACCCGCGCGCCGTCCAGGCCAAGGGCCGCGACTACGGCAACCCGGACGGCGGCGCCGACTGCACCGGCCCCTACCGGCTCGGCCCGTGGCGCAAGGGCGAGTCGATCGCGCTCGACCGATTCCCCGGCTACTGGGGCAAGAAGGCGAAAGCCCGGCAGGTCACCTTCCGCTTCATCACCGACCCGGCCGCCAGGACCAACGCGATGCTGACCGGCGAGGTCGACGGCGGCTACCTCATCGCCCCCGACAGCTACGCCGGTCTGCGCGCGGGCGGCAAGGGCACGCTCTACTTCGGCAAGAGCCTGACCACGGTCAACCTCGCCTTCACCAACCTCAAGGGCACACTGAGCGACGTCCGCGTACGGCGGGCGCTGTCGCTGGCCCTGGACCGCGACGGCTTCGTCAAGACGGGTCTGCAGGGCGTCGGCTCGGTCGCCGCGGCCCCCGCGCCCCGGGACGCCTGGCCCCGGCAGACGGCGGCCCCGGCGGGCGCCAAGCGCGACGTGGCCGCGGCCAAGGAGCTCATCCGGCAGGCCGGCGCCACCGGCAAGAAGATCACCGTGGCGACCAGCCCGATCGGTACCGACGTGTCGCTGCTGGCCACGGCCGTACAGGCGGCGGGCACCGAGATCGGCCTCGACGTCGAGCTCAAGACCATCGCGCCCGACGCCTACACCGCGCTGTTCTCCGACCCGAAGGCCCGCGCGGCCGTCGACCTGTTCCCCTGCACCTACTACCTGTCGATCACCGACCCGCTGGCCAGCTACTCGATCTTCCGCAGCGACGGCTTCGAGAACTACATGGGCTACGCCGACCCCGCCTACGACGCGCTCGTCGACCAGGCCGTCGCCGAGTACGACCCGGTCAAGCGGGCGGCGCTGACCGCCGGGCTGGGACGGAAGGAGGCCGAGCAGGTGCTCTGGATCCCCGTCGCCGAATGGCCCACGTCGCTGTACCTCAGCAGGCGCATCACCGGCGCCCCGACCTCCATCGCCTACATGTACTACCCATGGGCGGCCGACGTGGGCGCGGCCGGATGATCGCCCGCTTCCTGCTGCGGCGCCTGCTGGAGCTGGCGCTGACGCTGGTGACCGCGTCGTTCCTGGTGTTCGGCGCGGTCCACCTGGCCCCCGGCCGCCCGGAGACCTTCCTGCTCGGCGGCCGGGCGGCGAGCCCGGAGGCGATCGCGGCGATCCGGGCCCAGTACCACCTGGACGACCCGTTCTTCCTGCAGTACCTCAAGTGGGCGGGCGGCGTGCTCACCGGCGATCTGGGCCGGTCGATGCAGTACCGCAGCCCGGTGCTCGGGCTGATCGAGGCCCGGCTGCCGAGCACGCTGCTGCTCATCACGATGGCCGCCCTGCTGGTGGTGGTCTTCGGCATCGGCCTGGGCCGGCTGGCCGCGGTGGGCGGGCCCGCCACCGACTCGGCGGTGCTCGTCGGCACCTCGCTCGCGCTCGGCACCCCGTCGTTCGTCGCCGCCATCGGCCTGCTGTGGGTGTTCTCCATACAGCTCGGCTGGTTCCCGACGATCGGCAGCGGCGACGGGCTGCCCGACATGATCTACCATCTGGCGCTGCCGTCCCTGGCGCTGGCCCTGTACTGGACAGGCTGGCTCGCCCGGGTCACCCGCGGCGCCATGAAGGACCAGCTCGCCCTCGAACACGTCACCGTCGCCCGCAGCCGCGGCCTGCCCGAACGCCAGGTGATCCGCCGGCACGTCCTGCGCAACGCGCTCGGCCCGGTCGCCACCGTCAGCGGCCTGACCCTGTCCGGTCTCGTCATCAGCACCGTGCTGGTCGAAGCCGCCTTCGGCATCGGCGGGCTCGGCGCGCTGCTGGAAAGCTCCGTGCAGGTCAAGGACTTCCCCGTCGTCCAGGCCATCACGCTGCTGGTGGTCGCGCTGTTCACGGTGACGAACCTGATCGTCGACCTGTGCTACCCGCGGGTCCGGCTCGGCGCACGGGGTGATGCCGGATGAGCGCCGCCGGCCCGATCATCCACCGCCCGGTCCTCGGCCGGCTGCGCACCGGCCGGAACCGGCTCTACCTGACCTGCCTCGCCTTCGCCGCGCTGATGGTCGCCGTCGCGCTGGCCGGGCCCTGGCTCGCCCCCGCCGACCCCAACGCCGGCGACCTCGGCGCCGCCCTGACCGGCCCGTCCCCGGCTCACCCGCTCGGCGCCGACGCCGCCGGCCGCGACACCCTCTCCAGGCTCATCGCCGGCGCGAGCACCACGCTGCTGGGCCCGATCGCCGTCGTCCTGTTCTCCACCGTCGCGGGAGTCCTGGCCGGCGTCACCGCCGGCTGGTTCGGCGGCTGGCCCGACACGCTGCTGTCGCGCGCCGCCGAACTCCTGCTCGCCTTCCCCGCCCTGCTCGTGGCGATCGTCTTCGTCTCCCTGTACGGCACCGGCCTGGCCGCCCCGGTCATCGCCCTCTCCCTGGCCTACCTGCCGTACGTCAGCCGCCTGGCCCGCAATCTCACCCTCTCCGAACGCCGGCGGCCCTACCTGGCCGCCTACCGGGTGCAGGGCTTCTCCGGCCTGTCCATCTGCGTGCGCCACCTCATCCCCAACATCGCGCCCGTGGTGCTCGCCCAGTCGTCGGTCAACTTCGGCTACGCCCTGCTCGACCTGTCCGCCCTGTCCTACCTGGGCCTGGGCGTACCGCCCCTGACACCCACCTGGGGATCGATGATCAACGACGGCCAGTCCGCCCTGCTCCAGGGCCATCCCCTATCGGCCATCCTGCCGTGCGCGGCGATCGTGCTCACCGTGGTGGCGTTCAACGTCGTCGCCGAGCACTGGGCCGACCGCGTGTCACGGAGGCGGGCATGAGCGTGCTGCGCGTCACCGGCCTGCGGATGTGGCTGCCCGGCACCCTGCGGCCCGTCCTCGACGGCGTCGACCTGAGCGTGGGCGAGGGGGAGACCGTGGCGCTGGTCGGGGAGTCCGGCTCGGGCAAGAGCCTCACCTCGCGGGCCGTGCTCGGGCTCCTTCCCGAGGGCGCCGAGGTCGAGGGCGGCGTGGAGGTCGCGGGGCAGGACGTGCTCGCGCTGACCCCCGCCCGGCTTCGGGAACTGCGCCGCCGTACCGTCGCGATGATCTTTCAGGACCCGCGGGCGGGCATCAACCCGCTGCGCAGGGTCGGCGACTTCCTGGTCGAGGGGCGGCCCGGGTCGCGGGATCGCGCCCGCGAACTCCTCGACGCGGTCGGCCTGGAGCAGCGGGTCCTGAGGCAGTACCCGCACGAGCTGTCGGGCGGGATGCTGCAGCGGGTCATGATCGCCGGGGCGCTGATGGGCGATCCGAAGCTGCTGCTGTGCGACGAGCCGACGACCGCCCTGGACGTCACCACCCAGGCCGAGATCGTGGCGCTGCTCGCGGCGCTGCGTGAGAGATACGGGACCGGGCTGCTGTTCGTCACGCATGACCTGGACCTGGCCGCGGCCATCGCCGACCGCGTGTACGTCATGTACGCGGGCCGGATCGCGGAGACCGGATCGGCGGCCACGCTGTTCTCCCGCCCGCGCCACCCCTACACCGCGGCCCTGCTCGCGGCCACGCCCAGGGTTCTGAGGTCTCCACGAAGGTTGTCCACCCTTCCCGGGCAACCCCCTGATCTGCGGACCGAGCTTCTCGGCTGCGCATTCGCGGCACGGTGCCCGCTGGTGACGGCCGTGTGCCGCACCGATCCACCCGAACTGGTCGCCCAGGTCGCCTGCCATCACAACCTCACCGGAGCGGAGCATGCTTGACGTCGACGGGCTGTCCAAGTCCTACGGAAGCGTCCAGGCGGTCCGCGACGTCAGCTTCACGCTGGCCGAAGGCGGCTCGCTCGGCGTCGTCGGCGAGTCGGGTTCGGGCAAGACCACCACCGCCCGCATCGTCCTGGGCCTGGAGCGTCCCGACGCCGGACGCGTCACCGTGGGCGGGCACGACCGCTCCGTCCGGCGCCGCGGCCGTGCCGGACGGCTGCGCCTGGCCCGTGAGGTGCAGATCGTCTTCCAGGACCCGTTCCTGTCGCTGGACCCGCGGCTGAGCGCCAGGACGGTGCTGCGGGAGACCCTGAAGCTGCACTTCCCCGGCCTCGACCACGCGCGGCGGATCGCTGAGCTTCTCGACCAGGTGGGCCTGGGCGAGCGGGAGGCGGACGCGCTGCCGCGCCACCTGTCGGGCGGCCAGCGCCAGCGGGTCGCCATCGCCCGCGCGCTCGCCGTCGAACCGGCCGTCCTCGTCCTGGACGAGGCGGTCGCCGCCCTCGACGTCTGCGTCCAGGCGCAGATCCTGAACCTCCTGGCCGACCTGCGCGAGCGGACCGGCACCGCGTTCCTGTTCATCACCCATGATCTCGGCGTGGTGAGCCAGGTCACCGACCACCTGGTGGTCATGCGGCGGGGGGAGGTCGTCGAACGCGGTACGACGGCGTCCGTGCTGGCCGATCCACGACACGCCTACACCCGGCTCCTGCTGGCTTCGGTACCCAGGCTACCCGGCTAGTCTGTTCCTAACCAAAATTTCAGTCAGGGGGACTGTGATGCGTATTTCTCGACGTCAGACACTACAAACGGCGATTCTTGCGGCTATGGGGGGCGCGCTGAGCGCCTGCGGCTCGTCCGTGACGGGGTCCGGGGCGGCGAAGCAGGGGCCCGCGCCGAAGGCCGCCGGGTGGCTGATGCCGGAGGAGACGCATCCGCACCAGAAGACGTTCATGTCGTGGCCGACCGAGCTCATCTGGAAGTCCGACACCGCGGGGGTGCGCCAGGACATCGCCGGCATCGCCCGCGCGATCGCCGGCTTCGAGCCGGTGGTGCTCCTGGCCAACCCCGGCGACGTCAAGGCCGCGCAGCGCGCCTGCGGTTCGCAGGTCGAGGTCGTGCCGATCCCGGTCGACGACCTGTGGATGCGCGACACCGGCCCCACCTTCGTCCTGCGCGGCAAGGACATCGCCGGCGTCGACTTCAACTTCAACGGCTGGGGCCGCAAGCAGAAGCACTCACGCGACAAGGACGTCGCCCGGCAGATCCTGGCCAGGGAGCGCGTCACCAGGATCCAGGCGCCGATCGTCGGCGAGGGCGGCTCGATCGAGGTCGACGGCGCGGGCACGCTGATGGCCACCGAGAGCTCGCTGATCAACGACAACCGCAACCCCGGCAAGAGCCGCGCCGACATCGAACGCGCGCTGACGCAGACCGTAGGCGCGACCACCTTCATCTGGGTGAAGGGCGTCAAGGGCAAGGACATCACCGACTACCACATCGACGCCCTGGCCCGGTTCTCCGAGCCCGGCGTCGTGGTGATCAGCACCCCGCCGGAGGACGCTCCCCAGGACGTCTGGACCGGCGCCTACGACCAGGCCCGCAAGGTGCTCGACACGGCCGTCGACGCGCGCGGCAAGCGACTGGAGCTCGTCGAACTGCCCGAGCCGGTCGACATCGGCAGCCGTGGCGAGGGCTTCCTCGCCACGTATGTCAACTACTACGTGGTCAACGACGGCGTCATCCTGCCCCGCTTCGGCGACAAGAAGGCCGACAAGGACGCCGCGGCCATCGTCCGTGACCTCTACCCCGGGCGCGAGGTCGTCCAGGTGCCCGTCGACACCCTCGGCGAGGGCGGCGGCGGCATCCACTGCGCGACCCAGCAGATGCCCAAGCCGAACTAGGGACTCTTGACGGCGACGCGCATGCCGACCTGCACGTACGGCCTGCCGTCCGGCAGCGTGGCACAGACCACCGGCCAGAACTCGTCCCCGGCCGGCATGCCCACGGCGGCGAACACCGTGGCCGCCGCCGACCGCGACACCGGCACCAGATCGGCCTCCAGCGGCGGGGAGAAGTGCCGCATCTCATCGACGAACTCGTAGCGCAGGCGCCCGCCGCCGTCCGCGCCCCGGCTGATGGTCGTGACGACCCCGGCCCGCGGGTACCTCCCGGCCAGCGGCGTCAGGTCCACCTCCGGCGGGTTCGCCGGCGGGGCGAAGGGCGGCGGCATGCGTACCCCGGCCAGCTCGCCGAGCAGCTCCCGGAACAGGTCGGAGTACAGGCGGCCGACCGCACCGCCGTTGGCCAGCAGCGCGATGGCCACGCCCGCTTCTGGCACCACGCGCAGGAAGGAGAACTGCGAGACGGCGCTGCCGTCATGGCCGAAGCCGGGGACCCCGTTCCAGTCGTGCAGGGTCCAGCCCAGGCCCCAGCCGTCGGCCGCGACGGTCCACTTGTCCAGGCTGTCCGCCTCGCGCCGCCGCATCGCGGCGACCGCGCCGGCGGGCAGCACGCGGGCGCCGCCGGGGGCGAGCCCGCCGTCCAGGTGCATCTTGGCGAAGCGCACGACGTCCCCCGCCGAGACGATCACCCTCCCGTACGGCCCGGCGGAGCGCGGCATCATGTCCCAGCTCGGAGCCGGTTCGGGTGCCCGGCCGGGCTCGCCCATGTGGCCCATGGCGGCGCGGAAGCGCAGCGCCTCCTCCGGCAGCGTCATCGAGCGCTCCAGCCCCAGCGGCTCGAACACCCGCTCCCGCAGCGCCTGGTCCCAGGTCCGGCCGGTCAGCACCTCGATCAACCGTCCCAGCACCACGTAGCCGGAGCTGCCGTAGGACAGCACCATGCCGGGCGGGCAGTCGAACGGCACCTCGCGCAACGCCCGGACGTACTTGGCCAGGCAGTCGTCGCCGCGTCCCGAGTCGTACATGAAGTCGTTGGTCATGCCGCCGGTGTGCGAGAGCAGCTGCCTGATCGTGATCGTCGCGGTGGCGTCCGGGTCGGGGGTGCCGAACTCGGGCAGCACGCCGGCCACGGGCGCGTCCAGGTCCAGCTCGCCCGAGGCGGCCAGCTGCATCACGAGGGTGGCGGTGTACACCTTGGCCAGCGAGCCGGCCAGGAACACCGAGTCGGGTGTGGCGCGCACACCGGTGCCGCGGTGCAGCAGCCCGCTGGCCAGTTCGTGGACGGTGCCGCCGGTCAGCACCGCCAGCGTGGCTCCGGGCACGTGGTGGGCGGCGCGCAGCTCGTCGAGCCTGGCCTGCCACCGGTCGGTGGCGAATGGGGATGTCATGGCTACCTCCGTACAGTGTTCGGACTCCGCACACTGTACGGAGAGCGTTCAGTGTGCGCAAGCCGTACACTGTGCGGGAGGGAGTGCGCGAGACGAGGAGAAGGCATGTCCGGCGAGAAGGAACTGTCGGTGTGGACCCGTCCGCGGTCCCAGCGCAGGGAGCAGCCGGCGCTGAGCCGCGAGCAGATCGTCGCCGCCGCGCTGGACCTGCTGGACGCCGAGGGCATCGACGCTCTGAGCATGCGCAAGCTCGGCACCCGGCTCAACGCCGGCGCCACCTCCATGTACACGCACGTGGCCAGCAAGGAGGAACTGCTCGAACTGGTCGTGGACGAGGTCTACGGCGAGATCGCGCCGCCGGCGCCGGGGGAGGACTGGCGGGCGGACATCATGCTGTTCGCCCGGAACGTCCGGGCGGGACTGCTGCGCCATCCCTGGATCGGGTCCGTGCTCGGCGAGGCCGGGGTGGCCTACCTGGGGCCGAACGTGCTACGCATGTCGGAGGGCACGCTGGCCGTGTTCGAGGCGGGTGGCTTCTCCCTGAAGGCCGCCGACCGGGCGCTGAACACGGTCATGGCCTACATCATCGGCCGGGCGACCAGCGAGGCCGCGTGGCTGACGAGGCTGGCCCGCCGCGGCCAGAACGAGCAGGAATGGGCCGAACGCCTGTGGCCCGCGGCCGAAGAGGCCGTCAGGGCCTACCCCCGGCTCGCCGCCCTGTACGCGGACCAGCGCGGCCAGGACCAGCGGGAGGCCAGGGAGCGGGAGTTCGAGGACGGGCTCGAATGTGTCCTGGACGGCCTGGCCACCCGCCTGAAATGAGGGCAAGTCACATTTGACGTGGCGAAATTGCCCATTGCCCTCATATCAGACTCATAAGCTGCGAGCCCGGCATAGAACCCCACGTTAAGCGCCATCCGCGCTAACGGAGAGACATATCGTGATTTATGTTCATGCCGATACTTGTGAAGAGTCAAGTGATGCTTGACGCCCCGTGGGGGTATTCACCATGATCAGCCGGGTTGGAAAAGTGCGGATTTGCGCGCCGGCAAATCCCGACAGGAGGCCCGGAAATGGATCGCACCGTCGTTGGCACCCCTCGTCACCCCACAGCCCGCACCCGCGCGCCCGAGGGAGCAGCCTGACCGATTCGTCCCCCTCCGATCCTCATGACATCCCGCCCCGTCCTTCCCCTGGCTGACGATCTGTTCCTCGTCGCCTGGGACGTCACCATTTCCGGGCAACCCCGCCTGCACCCGCACGGCATCGCCCTGGCGCTGGCCGGAGCCCTGCTGACCGAGCTGGTGTTCGCCGGGCGGCTGGCCGTACGCGAAGAACAGCTCGTCGTCGTCGGCCGGGGCGCCGTCCAGGACCCCCTGACCGCCAGCGTTCTGGCCGAGCTGGTCGCGCACCCGCAGCACACCTCGATCTCCACCTGGCTGGCCTACATGGAGAGCCAGGCCACGACCATGGTCGCCGACCGGCTCATCGGCGACGGGCTGCTCGTGCGCGAAAAGCCCCGCCTGCTCAAGAACCGCCAGTGCCGCTACCGCTACGCCTCCCGCGCCGTCTTCGGCCGGGCCGCCTGGCCCCCGGAGCGGCTGCGGGGCTGCCTGGTCGCGCACCGCCCCGTCCCCGACCAGGACATGATGCTCCTCGCGCTGGTCGACGCGTGCGGCCTGACCCCCGTGCTGCTGAACGACCCCGCCATGCGCCGGACCGGCGAGGCCTACCTGGCGACCGTCCTGCGCGCCCTGCCCGCGCCGCTGACCGCCCTGGCCCGCCAGGTACGCGCCGCCGTCGGCAACGCCGTCCTCACCTACCGCACCCGCCGCCTCTGACCCCCTGGAAAGGACCCCCCGTGACGACGCAGCATCGCCACCCCCCGGGCGACCGGATCACCGCCGCGCTGGCCGCCAACCGCCTCGGCGTACCCGCCGTCGCGTTCTTCGTCCTGTCGGCGGCCGGGCCGCTCAGCGTCATCGCCGGAGTGGTGACCACCGGCTACGCCGTCACCGGGATCACCGGCCTGCCGATCGCGTTCCTCGTGGTCGGCGCGGTCCTCGCGCTGTTCTCCGTCGGGTACGTGGCGATGGCCCGCTACATGGCCAACGCCGGGGCCTTCTACACCTATGTCACCCACGGTCTGGGCCGTCCCGCCGGAGTGGCCGCCGCCTGGGGAGCGCTGCTGGCCTACAACTCCATCCAGGTCGCCCTGTACGGCGTGTTCGGCGCCGCCTCCGTCCCGCTGCTGGCCGCCTGGCTCGGCATCACCCTGCCCTGGTGGCTCATCGCCCTGATGGCCTGGGCTCTGGTCGCGGTGCTCGGCCTGTCCCGCGTCGACCTCAACGGCCGCGTGCTGGCCGTCCTGCTGACCGCCGAGATCGCGATCATCCTCCTGTTCGACCTGGCCGACCTGCTCAACCCCGCCGGGGCGTCGCTGGCCTGGGAGGCGCTGTCACCGGCCGCGTTGTTCTCGCCCGGGATCGGGGCGCTGATGGTCATCGCCATCCTGGGGTTCGTCGGGTTCGAGGCCGCCGTCGTGTTCTCCGAGGAGTCGCGCGACCCGCGCCGTACCATCCCCGCCGCCACCTACCTGTCCGTCGGCGTGATCGCCGGCGTGTACGCGCTGTCGTCCTGGGTCATGCAGGTGGCCATCGGGCCCGCCAACATCTCCGCCGTCGCCCGCCGCGACAGCGCGGAGACCATCTTCATCCTCGCCGCCGACCAGATGGGCGACGTGATCGCCACCATCGGCCGGGTCCTCTTCATCACCAGCACTTTCGCCGCCATGCTGTCCTTCCACAACACCAGCGCCCGCTACCTGTTCGCGCTCGGCCGCGAACGCGTGCTGCCCGAGGTGTTCGGCCGCACCACCGCCCGCACCGGCGCCCCCAAGACCGGATCCATCGCCCAGAGCTGCCTCGGCCTGCTGGTCATCGTCGTCTACGCCATCCTCGGACTCAACCCGATGGTCCAGCTGTTCTACTTCGGCGGCACCTTGGGCGGCTTCGGCATCCTGGTCCTGCTCACCGTGACCGCGATCTCCGTGCCGATCTACTTCGCCCGCAACCCCCACACCGAACCCCGCACCCACGCCCTCATCGCCCCGGTGGCCGCCGCGATCATCCTGGTGGTCATGCTCGGGCTGGCCGTCACCAACTTCTCCACTCTGCTCGGCGTGCCCGAGGGCGACCCGCTCGCGGTCATCCTGCCCAGCCTGTACGGCATCGCCGCCGTACTCGGCCTGATCTGGGCCTTCGTCCTGCAACGCCACCGCCCCGGCATCTACCAGCAGATCGGCCAGGGCGCCAAGGCCGTCGCGTCCTGATCCGCCACCCCGAAGGAGCACACCCGTGTCCGAGTCCCGCGTCGTCCACCGGGCCGCCTACACCGACGTCGACCAGGTGGCCGGCCTGGTCGGCACCGCCTTCGCCGGCCTGGGGGTCGTGGCGTACATGATCTCCGAGCCCGAGCGGCGGGCGCCGGTCATGTCCGCCTGGGCGGCCATCCTCGTCGAGGACGCCCTCAAACACGGTCACATCGACCTCATCACCGATGAGTCCGGCCTGCTGGGCGCCGCCGTCTGGTTCCACCGCGAGGAGCCCCTGCCCGCGCCGGACGACTACGACCGGCGCCTGGCGGAGGCGGTGGGCGAGTACCAGGAGCGCTTCCAGATCGTCGACGAGCTCCTGGAGGAACACCACCCCCACGCGCCCCACCACCACCTGCTGTTCCTGGCCGTGCGCCCGGACCACCAGAACCGTGGCCTGGGCAGCGCCCTGATGGACCACCACCACGCCACCCTGAACGGCCTGCCCGCCTACCTGGAGTCCGCCAGCCCGGAAAGCAGCCGCCTGTACGCCAGGCACGGCTACGTCGAGCGCCGCCCGATCGTCCTGCCGGACGGAGCCAGATTCTGGCCCATGTGGCGGCCCTGACGCGCTCACCTCATCACCCGAGCCGAGAAGGTGAGCATGGCGTCGGTGAGGGGCGCGGCCTGCCCGTGGTTCAAGCAGATCGCTAGTGCTGGGCGACGAGGGTGCGGAAGGCCTCCACGTCGCCGACGACCTCTTCCACCTCCTCACGCTGCCGGTACATGCGCAGGTAGCGGGCGCCGATGGCGTCGGGGTCGCCCTCGCCGCCGCCGGGGGCGATCCCGGTGGCGATCGTCACCGTCCCCACGTAGACGCCCTCGGGCCTGAGCTCGGTGTGCAGGGAGTGCGCCCAGTTGCGCAGGCCGGCCATCGCCGCCCCCACGTTGGCCAGGAACGGCGCGGGGACGGTCGAGGAGACGCCGGTGGTCAGCAGGACCGCGCCGTCGCCGCGGGCGCGCATGTCCGGCAGCACCTGGCCCACCGCGTGCACCGCGCCGAGCAGGTTCAGCTCCAGCTGCGCCGTCGCCGACTCCACCGTGGTCTGAACCGCGTTGGTGATCGGCCCGGTGGGGCTGGGGCCGTACTCGAGGACGTCGATCGTCCCCAGTCGCTCCTTCACCGCGGCCAGCGCGGCGGCGAGGGCGTCACGGTCGCGGACGTCGGCGGGGAAGGCGGCCGCGCCGATGCCCAGGTCGGTGAGTTCCGCGACCAGCGCGTCCAGTTTCTCCGGAGTCCGCGCGATCAGCCCGACCTGGAAACCCGCGCGCCCGAACGCACGGGCGACCCCCATGCCCAGCCCCGGACCCGCACCCACGACCACCAGTGTTCTTGCCATGACCTGCTCCCTTACTCTTTGTTCGTAGCAGCATGGCTTGTTACTAAAGTGGGGGACAAGACGGCACATCTGTGTCGGTGAGGCACACGGAGGTAAGTTTTGGCGACCCGCGGCGTACTCTCCCCGCCCCTCGACGAGCCGGATCTGGAGGCGTGCCGGGACGTGCTCCAGATCCTCGCGCTGATCGGCGACAAGTGGAGCATCATGGTCATCGGGCACCTCCGGGACGGCACCCTGCGCTTCGGCGAACTGCACCGCGCCGTCACCGGCATCTCCCAGCGCATGCTCACCCGGACCCTGCGGCAGCTCGAACGCGACGGCCTGCTGTCGCGCCACGTTCACCCCAGCGTCCCGCCCCGCGTGGACTACACGCTCACCGAACTCGGCACGACGCTGCTGGACTCCGTCGTCGGCCTCGGCGACTGGGCCAGGACGAACCGGCACGAGATCAACGGCAACCGCCGCCGCTACGACGCCGAGGCGGCCGCCCGCTCGACGGCGCCCTAGCGATGGGCGGCGGCCGACACCGCCGCCAGCACGGCCAGCCCGATCAGCGCCGCCGCCACGGCCCCCGCGTCGAACAACGGCCCGATGACCAGCCCGCCCGCGAACGCCGCCAGCCCGGACACGAACGCGTACATGCCGTTGTAGACCCCGACCCGCCCCTCTGGCGCGCGGCCGACGATCGTCTGGAAGGCGGCCGGCGTGGTCAGGCCGTTGCCCAGCCCACTCAGTACGGCCGCCGCCACCAGCACCGCCACCTCCCACCCCGGCAGCACCGGGTAAGCGGCCAGGACCAGGTAGCCGCCGCCCAGGCAGAGCAGCCCGCCGCGCATCACCCAGGGCCGTTCCGCCCGCCTGGCCACGAACGGCTGGACGCCTGCCGTCGCGACGGCGACCGTACAGAAGAAGAGGGTGATCAGGCCGGAGTGGCCGACGCTCAGCGGCACCACGGACACGGCCTGGCTGACCAGCAGCGTGCCCGGCGAGGTGACGACGGCGAAGCGCAGGAACGGCCGGTCGCGCACGACCTCGGCCACCCCCCGCGCGAGCATGAGGCCCTCGGCCCGCCCGTCGGGGCCGCCCACCCCGCGCAGCATCCAGAACAACACCGCCGCCACCGCCCACGCGGCGGCCGACACGCTCGCCACGAGCACGAACCCGCCCGCCAGCAGCACCAGCCCGACCGGCGGTCCGGCGACCGCGGCGATCTGGCCCGTCACCACGTAGGTGCCGAAGCCCTTGGGCCGTACCCCGTCGGGCAGCCTGGCCAGCAGCGTCTGCGCCGCGGGATGGAACAGCGCCCCGCCGATCGCGAGCAGTAAGGCGCCGGCCACGAACCCGCTCAACGTGTCGGCCAGCCCCAGCAGCCCGAACGCGGCGACCCTGAGCACGCACGCCGCCGCCCCGGCCAGGCCGGGACCGATCCGGTCAACCAGCCAGCCGAAGGGCAGGAACAGCGCGTACTGCATCGCCACCCGCAGGCCCAGCACCAGCGCGATCGTGCCCGCGAGCAGGCCGACGTCGTCGCGCAGGTGCGTGACCAGGTGGGCCATCACCGCGTAGTAGCCCAGCGAGGCGGCCAGTTGCACGCACACCACGGCCGCGATCACGCGACGGCCCGAGACGACGGGCGCCTCGGCGGGCGGGGAGGTACGCAGCAAGATCACCAATCCGGGAGCGGGGGAGCTCCCGAGGATAGCGGCCTCAGCCGACGGCCCGCTTCACCAGCGCGGTGATCCTGGCCTCGACCTCGGGCGTCATCTCGAGCAGGCCGAAGGAGGTCGCCCACATCGGGCCGTCGTCCAGCTTCGCGTCCTCGGCGAACCCGAGCGTCGCGTAGCGGGTCTTGAACTTCGCCCTGCCCTGGAAGAAGCAGATGAGCTTGCCGTCCAGGGCGTACGCGGGCTGGCCGTACCAGAGCTTGGGCGCCAGAGACGGGGCGGCGGCCGTGACGACGGCGTGAACCCGCTCGCCCAGGATCCGGTCGTCCTCCGGCATCTCGGCGATCTTCTCCAGCACGTCCCGCAGGGCCTCGGCGGCCTTGTCGGCCTTCGTGCTGCGGCGCGCCGCCTTCTTCATCTCCTGGGCGTGGTCCTTCATCGCGGCCCGCTCCTCGGCCGAGAATCCCTCGTACGTGCTCATGGCAGATCTCCTTCGTGAAACTGGACTCGAAACGTATCGCCCGCCGGTCAGGACTCGTCGATGACCTGGCCGTTCTGGGCGGTCGCGTCCTTGGTCAGCGCCATGGTCAGCGGGGCCTCGGGGAAGCTGGGCAGGTCGGCGAAGGCGGCGCCCATCTGCCCGGCGCTCTCCCAGTGCCAGGTGTCGGTGTAGGAGCCGTCCTCCAGCCTGACCAGCACCGCGTGGGTGAGGCCCGGGTGGCTCTCGCGGATGGTCGCGATCAGCGAGCCACGCCGGGCCAGGAACTCCTCAAGGTCGGGCTCGGCGACGGAGTAGCGGTGCGCGCGTACGACGGAACGGTTCATCTGTGCTCCTCGGGTTGTTGTCCGTGTGAGAACAGAGTGCGCGCCCGGGTTAATACATCCGCTGTGCGCCGGCGATGTATGGGCCGTCTACCCCCACTGGCCGGGCTGGTAGCCGCCAGCGGGCTGCTGGGTGATGACGTTCATGCGGTTCCAGGCGTTCATGACGGCGATGGCCGACAGCAGGGCGGCGAGCTGGTCCTCGTCGTGGTGCTTGGCGGCGTTCGCCCACGCCTCGTCGGTGACGCCGCCGGCCGCGTCGGCCACGCGGGTGCCCTGCTCGGCCAGTTCCAGGGCGGCCCGCTCGGCGTCGGTGAAGACCGTCGCCTCCCGCCAGGCCGCGACCAGGTTGAGGCGCACCGAGGATTCCCCCGCGTGCGCGGCGTCCTTGGTGTGCTGGTCGATGCAGACGGCGCAGCCGTTGATCTGGCTGACGCGCAGCTGCACCAGCTCCAGCGTCGTGGCCGGCAGCGACGAGCCGGCCACCGCCCTGCTCACTGAGACGAAGTACTTCGCGGCCTTCGCGCCGATCGGGTTGGCGGCGTAGTCGAACCGGGCTTCCATGAGCTCTCCTCGCGGTATTGGCTGATACGCCCACACCACGAACGGCCCGGCGGAAAGGGGACACTCTTCAGTAGAGGAAAATGCCGGTGGTCCTGGTCGCCGGGGTGACGCCCATGCCGATGATCGGCGCCTCCGCGTGCGGCAGCGCCCTGATGTGCGAGCCCGCGTAGCCGTCCGGGGTGAGGAAGGCGTCCCAGGCCGCCGCCCACAGCTCCAGCTCGCCGGAGTCGGGGTTGACCACCGGTTCCGGGCGGGGCCGTACCCGGCGCTGGACCACCGCGCCGGTGGCGACCCCCTGCTCGACGGCCGCCCGCCAGGCGCCGGCGGGCACGTCCCAGCCCGCCACGATGCCGCTGCCGCCGAAGTCGGCCCACGGCTTGATGATCAGGTCGTCCTGCTGGTCCAGGCACTGCTCCGGCAGCTCGCCGGGGACCAGGCGCCTGGTCCAGGGGAGCACCCGGTCCACCAGCTCCAGCTCCTCGGCGGACAGGGTCGCACGGCAGCGGGGATCGGACAGCAGCGCCAGGCAGCCCTTGTTGTTGTAGATCTCGCTGGCCAGCGTCGTGAACAGGACCGCCGCGCCGTCGGCGTGCGCCCGCAGCACCGGCTCCACCGCCTGCTCGCCGCCGGGCGCGGCCATGATCTCGCCGATGTTGAAGTAGCGCAGCACCAGGTCCACCCGCCGCCCGCCCACGGTCAGGGCGGTGCCGTCGTAGGCGGTCTGGCTCAGCTCGCCCAGCACCACCTCGATGCCGAGCCCGGTCAGCGCCTCGGTGAACGACTCGACCAGCTTCAGGTACGTCCCCAGCTCCCCGTCCGCCTCCACGAAGCCGACGACCGGATCGCGCGGGCCGGTGACCGGGGCCGCCGCCGCGCGCAGGGCCGCGGCCACGCGCTCGCCGGTGTGCACGAAGTCCAGCCCGTGCTCGATGGCGAACGAACGGAACGCCGGCACCTCCAGGAGCGCCTCGGAGATCTGGGCCCGGTCGGCGCCGCCGAGCGCGCTGCCGAAGTTGAACTCCAGCAGGCGAAAGGAGTCTCCGTCGTGGTAGAGGTCGGCTCTGCCATACAGGGTGGGGCGTTCCGGGAACTTGGCCAGCAGCGCCGAACTGCGCGCGTCGAAGCCGAGCGCGGCGCAGAAGGCGGCCACGTCGCCGCCGTGCAGCCGCTCGGGCAGCGAGACCAGCACGTCGAACAGCCGCGTCAGCTCGTCGGCGAAGCCCAGGATGCGCTCGCGCGCCATGAAGAACGGACGCGGCAGCAGCCGGTGCGCGCAGGAGGCGGCGAACTTCTCCGTCAGCCGGATGTCGCTCATCGCCTTGGCCAGTTCGCTGCGGCCCGCCTCGCAGCGCTCGATGTAGACCTCGGTCACGTGGTCGGTCATAACGGTACTCCTTCGACCAGGAAGACCCCCGTGGACGGTCCTGCTCCCAGCCCCCTGACGATGCTGGCGCCCTCGGGCATCGCCCTCGCGTAGCAGCCGGAGTAGCGCCCGCCGGGCATGACGAACGGCCCCAGCACGCCCACCCAGCGCGACACCTGGTTCGTCTCCGGGTCCATGACCTCGAACGGCTTCGGGCGTACCCGGCGCTGGACGATGGCGCCAGTGGTCCTGCCGTCGTCGAGCGCCTCGTGCCAGTCGCGTTCGCCGCTCTCCCAGCCGACCACGATGCCGGTGCTGCTGAAGTTCGCGCGCGGCTTGAGTATCAGCTCGTCGCGGTGCTCGCGGCAGTAGTCCACGAGGTCGACCCGCTCGCCCTCGATCACCGAGTGGGACGTGCTGAGCGTGCGGGTCAGCGGCAGCACCCGGTCGACCAGCGCGATCTCCTCGGTGGTGAACGCCGCGCGCCACCGTTCGTCGGAGAGCATCGCCAGGCAGCCCTTGCTGTGGTAGAGCGCGCTGTCCAGCGTCGCCCACAGCACCACCCGGCCCTCCTCGTGGAGGCGCTCGACGCGTTCGACCGCCTCCATCGGCGCCTCGCCGGAGACGATCTCGTTCTCGGTGTAGTACCGGAGCACGAGGTCGATCTGACGGCCGTGCAGCCGCAGGCGGCCGTCGCGCTCGGTGACCTGGCCGATCTCGCCGAGCAGCATCTCGATGCCCTGGCCCGCCATCGCCTCGCGCAGCGACTCCACCATCGGCAGGTACACCTCCAGCCCGCCGTCGCACTCCAGGAACGCCACCACGGGGTCGGCGCCGCCGGTGATCGGGGCCGCCGCCTTCCGCCACTCCTCGGCCAGCCGCGCGGCCGCGTTCACGTAGGACAGGCCGTGGCGCTCGGCGAACTCGCGGAACGCCGGTACGCGCATGAAGCCCGCCTCGACCGCCGATCGGTCGATGCCGCCCAGGGAGCTGCCGACGTTGAACTCCAGTGCCTTGTAGGAGTCGCCGTCGTGGTAGACGTCGGCCCTGCCGTACAGCAGAGGGGTGGCGCGGTAGCGGCGCAGGACGGCGTGCTTGGCCGGCTCCAGGCCCAGCTCCTTCAGGTAGGCGTCGAAGTCGCCGTCGAACAGCCGCGCGGGCAGCTGGAAGACCAGCTCGTAGAGGGCGTGCAGGTCGGCGGCGAGCGCGCGGGCAGGCTCGGCGTCCACGAACAGCGGGCGCGGCAGAGTGAGGTCGCCGCCGTGGGCGGCGAGGAAGGCCGGGCCGAACGGCGCGGCCTCCTTCGCCTCCAGCAGTGCCCGGTTGCCCGCGGACACCTCACCCAGGTAGCGCTCAGTCATCGGAGCGAACATCTGAACCTTCCTGTTCCGACGGAAGCTCGCGCATCCACCGCAGCGGCGAGAAGTAGACCGGCAGCCAGGCCACCGTCAGGCCGATGACCGACACCCACAGCGCGGCGCGCACTCCGGCGAACTGGCCGACCAGGCCGGCGACACCCGCGCCGAGTGCCAGGGAGCCGGTCATGAGGAAGCGCATGGTGGCGTTCATCCGGCCCAGCAGCCGGTCCGGGGTGATGCGCTGGCGGAAACTGACCAGGACCACGTTGTTCATGCCGATTCTCAAGGTGACCGCGAGCCAGCACACGTACGTGACCCACTGCCAGACCCCCGGCTGGACCAGCGGCACCAGCAGGCACAGGGGCGCGCCGGCCAGCCCGGCCAGCCACAGCGACGGACCGTAGCCGATGCGGTCGGCCACCCGCCTGGCCATCGACGAGCCGATCAGGATGCCCACGCCGCCGAAGGTGAAGAAGATGCCGATGTCGCCGGCGTTCAGGTGGAGCAGGCGGGTGAACACCAGCGGGATCGAGATGATGCCCACCATGAGGAACAGGTTGGTGACCGCGCCCTGCAGCGCGATCGGCCGCAGGAGCCGATGGCGCAGCACGAACGAGACGCCCTCGCCGACCTCGCGCGCCAGGTGCCGATCCGCCCGGCGCTCCGGCTCCGGCTCCTTGACCCGGATGCCGAACAGGCACAGCGCCGACCACAGATACGTCGTCGCGGTGACCGCGATCGCGATGGGCGCGGCGGCCAGCTGGACCAGGAAGCCGCCCAGGCTCGGCCCTGCCACGGTGGCGCCGGCGTCCCAGGACTGCAGGTAGGAGTTGGCCTGGACCAGGCGTTCCCTGCCGACGGCCGTCGGCAGGTAGCTCAGGCTGGCCACGTCGAAGAAGACCCGCCCCACCCCGGTGAGCAGCGCCACCGCGAACAACTGCCAGATCGTCAGGACGCCCATCAGCCAGGCGACCGGGATCGAGGCCATGAGCAGGGCGCGGCCCAGGTCGGCGACGACCATCACCCAGCGCCGCCGCGTACGGTCCAGCCACGCGCCCGCCGGAAGCCCGATCAGCAGGAACGCCATCGTGTCGAGCACGCCGATCACCGCGACCTGGCCGGGGGAGGCGTTCAGCGCCGAGATGGCGACCAGCGGGAGCGCGACGAAGGCGATCTCGACGCCGACCAGACTGGCCGCCGCGGCCATGAACACCCGCCGGAAGGCCTGGTGCGAGAAGAGGGAAGGGACTTTCTCTGTCGTGGCCATTCCGTGGACCTATCCGTTGGCGGTGGGTGGGCCGGCGGCGAACTGCTCCATCGCGAATGCCTCGTCCCCGCGCACCGCGACCGCCAGGCGCCTGCCCAGAAGCCGGTCCATCTGGTACGGCTTGAGCCCGTCGCCGGGAGATTTGCAGGCGACGTCGCACTCGGTCAGCAGGTGCCCCTCCGGCAGGTCGTGGGCGGCGACCAGCTTCTTGCCCAGCTTGCGCACCGCCGCCAGCTCCTGCGCGGAGCAGGACTTCTCCGGGGAGCCCAGCATCCGCCGCGTCGTGTCCAGCGCGGCGGTCAGCGTGCCGAGCTGTGGCGGGGTCAGGGAGAAGTGGTGGTCGCTGCCGGGGCGGCTCTGGTCGAGCGTGAAGTGCTTCTCGATGACCCGCGCGCCCAGCGTGAACGCGACCAGGCTCGCCTCGACGCCCAGGTCGTGGCCGGAGAAGCCGACCACGACGTCCGGATAGTCCTCGCGGTAGCGGGTGATCACCGACAGGTTCAGGTCCGCGGGACCGGCGGGGTAGACGGCCGTGCACTGCAGCAGGGCCAGGTTCGGGTTGACCGGAAGGATGGTGTCGACGGCCCGCCGTACCTCGTCTTTGGTGCCGCCGCCCGTGCTGACGATCAGGGGTTTGCCGGTCTTGGCCGCGTAGCCGAGCAGCGGGGTGTTGGTGAGGTCGGCGGAGGCGATTTTGATGGCGGGAGGGTCGAACTCCATCAGGAAGTCGACGCTCGGGAAGTCGAAGGCGGTGGAGAAGAAGTCGATCCCCGCTTCCTTGGCCACCTGCGCGAGGTGTGTGTACTCGGTCCGGCCGAATTCCAGGGCCTCTCGGTGTTCTCCGTACGTGGGGCCGAAACTGTTCCGCCCTTCGTAGGGCTGCGCGTACATCGCCTTGGTGAACAATGTCTTGTTGTCGCGCTTCTGCAGTTTGGCGGCGCTCGCGCCCTTGACGGCGGCGCTCAGCACGAGTCGCTCCGCCTTTTCGAGGTCGCCTTCGTGGTTGTGCCCGATCTCCGCGATGACGTATGCGCCGGAGCGGTCCGAGATCACTCTGTCGGCTATTGCCAGTTCCCGCGAACTCATCTTACCCCTTTTAAGGGAATGCATTCTTAATTACTTTGTCCCGCGACTTTCATAATGAACATGCGGCGGAATGCGGGCACCCGGGTCAAGAGATACATGACGGCTCATCGCACTGTCAACAGAGGCCATTTTCGCGCGCTCGGCCTTAAAAGCCGGATAGGGATGACCCTTTAAGCGGGCGGCGGTGACCTGCGGAGGGCCGGCATCTGCCCTTGTGGCACGGCGACCACCGGCGTTGCCCGCCGTGCCCGATCGGTAAGAGCTATTGCGGGACCCTGGGGTTTCGCGGCTTTAAAGCGGCGCTTCAACCAGGGGGACAGAATCTTTCACAATTCTGCGACGGGGATATACGGCCCTAGCCCGAATAGACCGGCGCCAGGTCGACGAAGATGCGGTAGTCGGAGATCAGGCCGTCGTCGCGGGTGTGCCAGATCGACACGGCCGCGACGCTGACGTGCGTGCCGTCGAGCCGCCGGTAGGTCACCTCGGTCTCGGCGACGGTGTCGGCGCCGGCCTGCCACGTTCTGATGATCGTGTGTGCGAGGCCGGCGATGGTCGCGTAGAACCCCCGCAGCCCGTCGGTGACGGCCTCGTGGCCGACCATGGGCGCGGAGTTGCCGAACACCATCCTGACGTCGTCGGACAGTAACCGTACGAA
Organism: Nonomuraea sp. NPDC059007; assembly: GCF_042740555.1. Lineage (NCBI taxonomy): Bacteria > Bacillati > Actinomycetota > Actinomycetes > Streptosporangiales > Streptosporangiaceae > Nonomuraea > Nonomuraea sp. NPDC059007. The sequence continues at coordinate 178,410 of NZ_JBHYJD010000009.1, forward strand.
CTCGCCGGGGTCAAAGGTGTCGACCGCCTGGAAGACACGTCGTGCCGCATCATGGGACATGCCGATCTCCTCCCCTGGTACGGAGGTCGCCAAGCCGTTGTCGTGCGGCTGCTTTTCGCGGCGGTCGGGGCGAAGGCGGCCTCAGGTGGGGTCGTCGCCGGTCAGGGAACGTACGCCGGCTATGTCGTACTCGGCCACCGATGCCGCGAGCATCGCCGCGCTCTGGTCGTCGCCGGGGCCGCTGCCGCGAAAGGCGTCAACGGCCGCCTGCGACTCCCAGCGTTCGAAGACGTTGACGCGGCCGGAGTCCAGCAGGTCCGCGGTGATGGCGAAGTCGAGGCATCCCGCTGCCCCGCGAGCCTGCCGGACGACGTCCACGCAATCGGCGAGGTAGGAATCGCGCTGCGGGGGTTCGACGGTGATGTGCCCTGCGACGATGACCACGGGTGCTCCAGTTCTTACGTCTTCATTCTTGTCAGCCATGTAGACACCGTGAGGACGGAAAACTCATCGGCCGCGCCTGTTCATGTCGCCGGGGCCGTTGACGGCAGGTGGCGGCGGAGGAAGGTGATCTGGTCGGCGGCGACCTGGTCGCGGATGGCGGGGTCGGTGTAGAAGCTGAAGTGGGTGCCCGCGTACTCACGCAGCTCGCCCTTGGGAGCACTGTTCGCCAGCGCGCGGGTCGACTCGCCGGGGGTCTCCTGGTCGTTGGCGGCGATGCAGACGAGGAGCGGCTGGGTGAGGCGGGCGGCGTCCTCGGCCGGGCGGTAGCGCATCATGGGGATGAAGGCCCTGGGTGCGACGCTGTTGCGCCACAGGGTCTTGCCGTCGCCGGTGAGGGTGCGGATGTGCTGGTCGGCCTCAACGGTGGCGGTGACGGCGAGCTCGCCGGGACGGCCCACCATGGGGATGTAGTACGGCTTGAGGCCCAGTTTGCCGCGGACGGTGTCCCAGAAGATGGCGGCGAGGAGGCGGAGGGTTTGGCCGGTGCTACGCCCTTCGACCCGCTTCGGGAAGCCGTTGTAGGGGATCTGCGAGACCACGGCGACGATCGCCGGGTCGTCGGCCGCGACGGACACGACGTGCGCGCCGCCGAGCGAGTTGCCCCACAACACGATCTGGCGGGCGTCGACGCGTTCGTGGCCGCGGGCGAAGGCGACGGCGGCGCGCAGGTCGTCGTGCTGGCCCTTGATGGCGGCGAGTTGCCGTGGTTCGCCGCCGCTCTCGCCGAAGCTGCGGTAGTCGAAGACCAGCGCCGCGATGCCCTCGGCGGCGAAGCGCTCGGCGTAGCCGTACAGGCGGTCCATGGTGCCGCTGAAGCCGTGGCAGAGCACGACGCAGGGCAGGCGCCCGGTAGAGCCGGTCGGCAGGTAGAGATATCCCGCGCAGGGGGTGCCGGACGACTGGAAGGACACTTTCGTGCGTTCGTACATGGTGAGCTGATCCCTTCAGCGAACTGACTTACGGTTAGTAGAGTAGCCAAAAATTTGACCCAAGGTAAGTGTCGCTTCGTGAAGGATGCGGTTCAAAGTCTGCAGAGCGACGATCGACTGCTGTCTCGAAAACTAATTGTGAGACTTTGATTTCGAAACGGCGGTCCTATCGTTGCTTCGCCAGGAGTGCGCAGAAGGCCGTGGCGGTGAGGAGGGTGGCGGCGGTGGCCAGCAGGGTGGTGTGCATGGCGCTGGTGAAGCTCGCGGTGAAGGCCTCCTCGCCCAGGCGCCGGAACAGGGCGGCTTCTGCGGGGCTGAGGCCGGCCGGTGGGCTGGGCGGGGTGAAGTGCCGGGCGCCGTCGCCGATGGCGGTCATGAAGTCGTCGCGCAGGTGCGCGGGCAACTGGGCGGCCTGCCGTACGGCGTCGTTCTGGAGTGTGGTGTTGAGGCGGGCGGAGAGCAGGGCGCCCAGGACGGCCAGGCCGACGACGCTGCCGATCTGGCGGATGGTGTTGGCGACGCCGGAGGCGGCACCGGCCAGCCGGGGGCTCACGCCGTCCATCGTGATCTGTTGCAGAGGGGCGTAGGTGGCGCCGTTGCCGAGGCCGATGATCATCAGGCCGGGGAGCAGGCTCCACGCGCTGCTGTGCGGGCCGGTGGTGACGGCCAGGACGAGCAGTCCGAGGGCGAGCGTGGCCAGCCCGGCCGGCAGGATGCGTCTGCCGCCGAACCTGTCGGCCAGGCGCCCGCTGCGGGCGGAGGCGACAGCGGTCAGGACTGCGCCGGGGAGCAGGATCAGGCCGGTCTCCAGCGGGCTGTGGCCGCGGGCCGTCTGCAGATAGAGGACCATGACGAGCGGGATGGCCATCATGCCGGCGTAGAAGAGGAAGCCGATCCCGTTGCCGACCGAGAAGTCTCGGGCGGAGAACAGGGCCATGGGGATGAACGGCTCGCTCTTTCCGCGGCTCTCCCAGAGCACGAACAGGACCAGCAGCACGAGGCCGGCGACGATGACGGGGGCCATGGGGCCCCAGCCGTAGCGCTCGCCCTCGACCAGGCCGAAGACGATGCCGGTCAGCCCGCCGGTGGCCAGGGCCACGCCGATCGGGTCGAGCTCGTGGCTGCCGCCTGAGCGCATCGGCGGGGCGTAGATCAGGGTCAGGATGATCGTGATCACGCCGATCGGTATGTTGATGAAGAAGATCCAGGGCCAGCCGAGGTGGGCGAGGATGAAGCCGCCGACGATCGGCCCGGCGACCGGGGCCAGGCCCGCGATCGCCCCGAAGACGCCGAACGCGCGGCCGCGCAGCTCCGGGGGGAAGATCGTCAGGATCGCCGAGATGACCTGGGGGAACAGCAGCGCCGTACCCACTGCCTGCAATACTCGCGCGGCCAGCAGCCAGCCTCCGGAGCCGGCCAGGCCGCACAGGGCCGAGGCCACGGTGAACAGGGTGGTGCCGATCAGGAACAGCCGCCGGTAGCCGAAGATGTCCCCGAGCCGTCCGGTGGTGATCAGCAGCACCGTGAAGACCAGCAGGTAGGCGTCGAGTACCCACAGCACCTGGTTGTACGAGGCGTCGATGCCGCTGATGAGCGTGGGAACGGCGATGTTGACGATGGTTCCGTCCAGCAACGCCATGAAGAATCCGGCGCAGAAGACGCCGAGGACCAGCCACGGTCGCCGCGTGGCCGAGGGGACTTCCGTCATGCTGTTCGACCTCCATGAACACGGAAGTACCGGTCATGGCCACGGCGCTCGCGCGGGCGGGACGGTTCGTCACGGTGGCGGGCCCGGGGCTCGCGACCGGTCGTGGATCTCTGCTCGGCGGCGGCAGGGAACGCCGCGAAGGGGAGAACGTGAAACCGGTCGCGCTAAGGGCGGGACACGGGTTCCCGTGCGCTCCGAGGCAAGGACGTCGGCTCGTTAACGGCTCGCCAGACTGCCAGCACCATCGCAGAGATACTCTCTTCCAGGTGTGGAACGACTTCCACCTTTTCCGTGGCCATCGGGGCCCGAAGAAGCTGGTTGGCGAGGCGTGAGCCCGCGGTGAGAAGTCTCGCCTGGAAAGTTAGCAAGAGCCATGGCGCCTTGCAACGGAGCAGTCCCGCTGGAAGGGAAGGCCCCCAGGGGTGATCGCCACCTAGTTGGGCGGGTCCAGGACGGTGTCGATGAGGTAGACGGTCGCGTTGGCCGTCTGGATGTCCGGGCACGTCACCGTGGCCTCGCCGTTCAGCGTGATCGTGCCGTCGGTGGTCTTGGCGGTGATGGTGCCGGTCTGCCTCGTGGTGAGCTTGGCGTCGGCCAGGTCCGCCGGGGTCATGCGGCCCTGGACCACGTGGTAGCCGAGGAGGCTGATGAGCGTCTCGCGGTCGCCCAGCCACTTGTCGAGCCGCCCCTCGGGCAGCTTGTCGAAGGCGTCGTTCACCGGTGCGAAGACGGTGATGTCGCGAGAGGTGTCGAAGGTGGCGGCGTAGGACGCCTGGTTGATGGCCGAGACGAACGTCGACAGTTCCGGGATGCCGGACATGGCGGCGACCACTTGCTGTTCGGCCATCCATTTACGGCTGCCGGGCCCGGTAGCCGGGAGGATGTCGCAGCCCGCGGGCGCCACGCGGGGCCGACTGGTGCGGGGACGCGGCTTGGGGCTCCATTCCGGGGGCGGGGACACTTCCCCCGGCGGGGGCGGGGACACTTCTCCCGGCGGGGGCGGGTCATCTGGTTCCGGGCTGGGGCTGGTGTCCGGTTCCGGGTGGGGCTCGACCTCCGGCGCCTCGGGCTCGGCGTCCGGGGTCGCGTCGGGTGCCGGGGCCGGAGAGGAGAGCACCGTCGAGGCGGCCGGTGGCGCGCCGGCCAGGATCGCACAAACGGCTGCAAAAACGGACGCTAGTCGCATTCTCGGATTCATGGCTTAATACCCCCCGAAAACAGTCGTCAGCAGGAGGCTGTCACCCGGGCAGCGGACGTGGCCAGCGCACATCAGGCGGCCCCGAGGGCGGAGTTCACCGCCCTTCAGGACGCACGGACGCGCGTGGTCACTTCTTCTGGACGATCAGGTAGTCGAAGTCCGTGGGCAGGACGGTGATCCGATCGGAGAACCACTCCACCGTGAACGCGCCGTCACCCTGGCCACCCACGCATACTCCCGACATGGCGACACCGGCCAGCCCCCGGTGCGCGGCGTCCGTGGTGAGCAGGATGACCCCGGAACCGTCCGCGAGAGGCGAACTGATGCGCACCGGGTCCCCGCTGCCGCTCACGGCGTCCGTCGAGCTCACCCCGGCCAGCGCGGGGTCGCCGGAGTCGATGACGACCCAGTTGAACCCGACGTCCACGGGCGCCGGCGACAGGTCGAGGGTGGCGACCGTGAAAGCGCCGTCGTTCTTGGCGTCCACCTTGAGTCCCGTGATCGCTTGGTCCGCCGGCCCGTCCAGCTCCACGGTCAGCAGGATCACCGAGTCGCTCGTGGCCGCGCCCGCAGGCACGTCCACGCTGGTCTCCCCCTCCGGAAGCGACCCGGAACCAGCCTCGAACGGCATGCCGCCGAGGTTTCCGCTGGGCTGCTTCACGACGAGGTAGTCGAAGGCCATGCCCTCCACGCTCTCCCCGTCGATCGGCTGAACCGAGAAGGAGCCGCCGTCGCGGCCGGTCACGCCGAGGGATCCGGTGGGCAGTTCCGCGCGGGTGCGCGGCTGGCCGAGATTGGCCGCCTTCTCGCCGAGCCTGGACAGGTCGGAGGTGACGAAGATCTTCGCCTGGTCGGACAGCCCGTTCACCGCGACCGACGCGTACCCGTCGGTGAGCGTGCCGACTCCGGCGGCGTACGGCCCCCGGGCGGCGGGCGCCGGCCTCGATTCCGGCTCCGGCCGCCACGCGTTGATCACGACGACCGCGGCGACGGCGATGAGGACCAGGCCGAGGACCACGACCAGGGTCTTCAGCGCCCATGGCGGGATCAGCGGCAGCACCACCCGGGTGCCGTCGACCCGGAACGACTTCTCGCCGTCGTCCAGGCTCGCCGTCACGGAGAAGGGGATCTCCGCCGGCTTCCCGGTGAAGGGCGGGCGCGCGGACACACGCAGTGGCACCACGGTACGGCCGGCGTCGATCAGCAGGTTGGTCACCGGCATCCGGAAGCCCAGCGCCTCCTCCTCGTCGGCGGCGCGCAGCCGGGCCCGGTGGGGCAGGTTGCCGCGGCTGTCGAAGGTGATCGAGTGGCGGGTCGCCCACCGGCCCCGTGAGATCCCGGGAGTCAGGTCGACTCTCAGATCGTCGAAGCCGCCGACCTCGCACGTGCCTTCCGCGATCGCGTAGACGCCCCTGGTGACCAGGGAGCGGGCCAGCACCGTGAACTCCGTCGTACCCGCGGCGACGGACGAGGACCGCGGCGGGCCGAAGACGATCGTGGAGGTGGCCGCGCCCGCGGGCGGGACCACGAGCTCGTCGGGCTCGACGGTCGCGAACGCGGCCGCGTCCCCCTTGACGCCGACGCTGACCCGCTCGACCCTGGTGCCCCTGTTGCGCACGGTCACGGTCGTGGACGCCTGCTCGCCGGGCGTGACGGGTACCGATCGTTCGGACAACGCGGCGACGAGTTCCGCGTGCTGCTCGGGCGGGCGCGGCTCGGCGGGCTGAGGCAACCGGTTGTCCTCCGGCTCGCCGCCGTGCTTGTCCCAGGCCAGGTACTCGCCGCACTGGACGCAGAACCTGGTGCGGTCCGGGTTGACGTCGCCACAGTTCGTGCAGGTGATGCTCATCCCAGTCCTTCGGTGCCGTGGCGTTCTTCCGCGCGTACCCCGAGCGGCCCGCGTACCGGCGGCGCGACGGGCCCGGGTGTCTCCGGCTTGATCGGAGCGCTGATCACGACGTTGACGAACGGCCGCGCCCCCGCGGCCGAGGCGGCCACGAAAGCACGGTCCTCCTGCGGCGGATGGGCGGCCACCAGCGTGACCGGGAGCCCGAGCTCCGCCAGCGAGCCCGTCAGGTGGTCGGCCGGGATGGTGTCGTGGGTGAGGAGCACGCGCAGGATCGTGCCCAGGAGCCGGTGCTCCTCCTCCGGCTCCGGCGCGCGGGCCGTCACCGCGTACGAGAGGCTGACGTACCGGGGAGGGCGGTGCCTCGCGGTGACCGCGCCGTCGGCGTTCGTTTCGTTGATCATGCCCTGCCGCCGCTTGCCCAGATCCTCGCGGATGTCATAGAGGCGCAGGTGCACCGCGGGGGCCTCGCCCTCGGCCGACGGTTCCGGGCCGGGCGCGCTGAGGAGAACCTCGGTCTTGGAGCGGGACGGCGCTCCCCGGCGGATCAGCTCGCGCAGCGCCTCGTCGGCTTCGCCGATCACACCGTCCTGCCCGCTCACAGCAGCCCGTTGCGCAGGGCGTAGGCGACCGCGTGCGCGCGGTTGCGGAGGTGGAGCCTGGTGGTGATGTCGTGCAGGACGGTCTTCACCGTCCGTTGCGAGTACGCCAGCTCGGCGGCGACCTCCGCGGTGTCGTACCCCTCGGCGATGAGGCGCAGCACCTGAACCTCGCGCTCGGCCAGGCCGGAGAAGTTCAGTCCACGTGGGGTGAGCAGGTCGCCCTGAACCCGGCTGACCTGGGCGAGCAGCCTGCCGAGGAGATCGGGCGGCATGGCGCCCCCGCCGGTGGTGGCCGAGCGGATCACGGAGACGAGTCGTTCCGGGCTCGCCTCGGCCCGCCGTACGACGCCGGACACCCCGATCTCCACGATGGCGAGCAGCCCGGAGTCGTCCACGGTCCCGGCGACGACCACCAGCCGGAGGTCGCCGTGGCAGCGCAGGGTGCGCAGGACGCCCAGCGTCTCCTGGCACACGGAGTCGGCGACGACCAGCGCGACGTGTGCGTTCTCCGGGCGTTCCGTCTCCAAGATCTCAACCTCGGGCCGCTGCCTGAGCTGGCTCAGCACCCCGGCACGGGAGATTGGGTCGTGGGCGCGCACGACCACCTGGATACGCTCCATCCGATCTCCATTCGGCGCCCGCTCGATCGGGCAAGGCGGATACCTACGAAAATCGCATATCCAGCATTCCGAAGGTGTCCGCAGCGCCCTGGGCGTCACCAGAGTTCGGCCAACAAACCTTTACCGCATGATCGTCTGGGTGTCTTTGGTTCTTCGCGGGAGCGGAACCTATCGTCCAATCTGACTCACACGAATTCGACGGGGGCCGAAAATGGCGACACTGAGCGTCGGAACCACCATGAATGTGTCGGTGCGCTCCATCAACGACACCACATCCTCGGGGCTGGGCAGCTCGTTCAACGTCAGCAACGGATTTCCCGTGTCGGGGAAGGCACTGGCCACGCCCGGTGTTCCGCTGACGGTTCAGATCTCCGCCGAGAACGACAGGGGCGACGGCAACACCTGCACGTTCGTGGTCTCCGATCCGGAGGGCAGCGGACGCTTCCTCGGGGAGGCCTCCCTGACCTGGCAGGAAGGCGACAGCAGCGTCGGCTGGGTGGAGTTCAGCGGCTTCCCGGTGCGGGCCGACGGAGTCTCACCCACGGGTGACTGCGACTACGCCATTTCCCTGGTTCACAACACCGACTCGAGCGGCACGCGAGTCGGCATCCGCGTCTTCACCCTCTGACGGTAAGGAAAAGAACATGACAGAACCGGACCTGGAGACCCTCCCCGATCTGGAACTTCCTCAGCAACTCCCGGAAGCGGGGGCGGACGTCACCGAACTTCCGGTATTCGACGTCTGCGTGCGGTTCAACGGGCGTTCCTGGCGCTCTCTCAAGGTCGCCGCGCCTTCGCCGGAAGACGTCGCGACGATCATGGACAACTTCGTGGCCAACATCAACGCCATATTGGTTCAGCGGCGCTATCCACCGGGGATGTGCACCTGGACGCATAACGCCTGCCCGTGAAGTTTCCCGTCAAGGCGGGTTGAGTATGGTGATGCGGACGCTGATGTGTGCGGGTACGCCCAGTTCGAGCACGTCCTGGAGCCATTGACGGTCGACCACCGTCTCGTCGGGCAGGTGGATGGTGACCACCGCCTCGTCCGTGCCGGGCAGGTAGCCGCCCGGCCGGGTGGACCAGCCGACGCCGCCCGAGTCGGTGACCCGCGCGTCGATGCCGGTGAGGGTCTTCACCAGCCTGGTCAGCGCGTCCAGGGTGCCGCGGCCCCGGTGCAGTGACACGGCGTCGGCCACGAGCGCGCGCCGCTGTTCCTCGGTCATCTGCTCGCCGAAGCCGATCGCGACCCAGCCCGCCAGCCACGGGAGCATGTCCGTGGGCGTGAGGGCGGGGTCGAGGTAGCTGTCCAGGCAGTCGAGCGTCGTGAGGATGGGGGCGAGCACCTCGTCCAGCGCCTGCGTCAGGTCCTGGGCCATGCCTTCGGCGAAGATGGCCGGTAGCTGCTCGCCCATGGGGTGGGCACTCGCCAGGTGGCCGACCGCTTTACGCATCGCTCGGTTTCCTCACTCTGATCTGGTGGCGGTAGGAGAAGACGAGGGCGTCCGGTTCCAGGACGATGCGCTGGGTGGGCTCGCCGCGGTCCCCGGTGACCGGGTCGGCCTCGAACAGCTGGATGTCCTCGACGAGTTCGACGCCCGAGACCCGCTGGAGCACGGCGTGCACGTCCCCCGACTGCACCATGCGGCCGAACGGCCAGCCGGCGCCGAACTGACCGCCGATGATCGGATTGAGGTAGGCGTCGAGGGCGGACACGGCCTGGGCGCGCACCGCCTCGATGTTCGAGCCCGACCTGCCCTTCAGCCTGGCCACGACGGTGACGCCCTGGTAGAAGGGCGGCTCGACGAGCACGCGGGCACCCAGGCAGCGCCGTCGGTCCAGGTGCCGCCCGATCTTCCCGACCAGTTCCTTGGAGGGCTGGAGGTGCTCGAAGCTCATGTTCGTCGGCTCCACCCGGGGTACCACCAGCACCCGGACCCCTTGATCCTGCCCGGGCACGCACCTGATCCGCGCCGCTTCCGGTGCCGCCTCCCGCGCGAGTTCCTCGTAGTCCTCGGCGGTGACGGCGCGGTCCCTGATGCGCAGTTGCAGCGGGCCTCGAGCGGCGGCGTTGGCCACCGACTCGCCGTCCACACCGCCGATGGCGGGCTTGCGGTTGACGACCGACGTCACGAACGGCACCGGCTCGCGCTGGACGTCCAGCATGCCGCGCGCCACGTTGCCGCGAGAGCCGCCGCCGGTCAGGTAGTACGGCACCTGGATGAAGGCGCCCTTCTCCGGCACGTCGCCGTACCGGAGCAGCGAGCCGTCCTTCTGCCGCACCGCGGGCCCGAAGACGATCTGGCCCGCCGCCCGGTCCACCATGATGTGCCGGTCGGCGGGTCCCGACGGGGCGAAGGAACTCACCTCGTTCCACTCCTGAGTGCCGTCACGCGCGTGCACCCGCACCACCATCGGCTCGTCGGCGAGAATGGGCGGGCGCTGCACGGTGAGCCGCTGCCCGGGGACTCCCTCCGCCACGCCGACGATCTCGTCCGCCACGACGTCGGCGTGAAACGCCGCGACCGTCCCGCCGACGGTCCGCGCGCGCACCGCCGTGATGCGCGGCGAGGCGGTGTACGACGGCCGGCCGTCCCTCGCCTCGACCACGCGGCACCGGAGCCAGCCCGCCCGCTGCTCGCCCACCACCGAAGCCACGTGGCCGCCCGGCACGTGCACCTCCACCTCGCCGTCCTGGGTGAGCCCGCCCGTGGTGTCCCGGCCCACTTCGCAGGGCACCCAGTCCTTGGCCTCCCCGTCCCAGTACTGCCATTCGAGAGGCGGATCGCGGGGATCGATTCCCGGCCCCGCGAGCGCGCAGGAGAACGAGAGGCCGACCACGCATCCGGGCACGGCGTTCGAGAGCCCGAAGTACACCGCGTCGCCCTGGCGGGGTGAGCGGGAGAAGCAGTCCACACCCGTCCCCTCAGCGAGCGTGTCGCTCTGGTTCACCGGAGCCGATCCGACGGTTCCGGTGGAGAGGCGGGTGAGCGAGCACGGGAGGATCAGCAGGTCGTCCGCCGTCGTGAAGACGATGGGCTCCTCCGCCTGCGCCCCATGGGTCTTGCTCGCCACCTGCGTGCTCTTGGGGACCGTGACCGTGTGCTCCCTGGACGCCGACAGCGTGAACGTGAGGTCGCACCGCGCCGGTGCCGGTGGAAACCGCTGTACGCCGATGAGGTCCAGATAACGGAGGTAGTGCAGGTCGGTGACCCGATTCAGGCGGTAGAGGAGCTGGTCGACCATGAACGCGAACGCCTCGATGAGCGTGATGCCCGGATCGGAGACGTTGTGGTCCGTCCAGTCCGGGCAGCGCTCCTGGACGAGGCGTTTGGCCTCGTCCACGAGGTCCTGGAAGCTCCGGTCGTCGAGGTTGGGAGCGGGCAGCGTCATCGTGCTCCTTCGTGCGGCGGGATGACGTAAAAGGGAAAGACGAGGTTGCGCGGGTCGTTGTCGCCACGAATCGTGTAGCGGATGTCGATGAGCAGGATCCCTTCGTCCACGCGGCCGAAGCCCACCTGGACGTCGTGGAGGGCGACTCGGGGTTCCCAGCGTTCGATCGCCCGCCGTACCTCATAGGAGATGAGTCCCGCCGTGCCCGCGTTGGCGGGCGCGAACACCAGGTCGTGGATCGCGCAGCCGAATTCTGGGCGCATCGGCCGCTCGCCGGGAGAGGTGCCGAGGATGAGGCGGATGCTCTCCGCGACCTCCCGCTCCGCCGCGACGAGCGCGATCGATCCGGTGCGGTCCACCGCGATGGGGAAGGCCCAGCCCGACCCGATGAAGTCTCTGCTCATGGTCATCCGCCGATCGTCACCGTCGGGCACCCGACGAGGATCATGGCGCCGCATCCGGCACGGTCGCCCACGCGTACGGCGGGCAGCCCGCCGATGAGCACGCTCACGCTGCCGGGCCCCACGATGGGCGTCGGCGGGTGCGGCGTGGTGGGGGAGGGGAAGGAGCAGGCGTGCATCGCGGTGACCGTCGCCGCCGGCATTCCGCCGATGAGCACGGTCGGCACACCGGGCCCGGTGATGACGCCGGGATGATCCGTCGGGTCGCCCACCCGTGCCGCGAACCCCATCAGTTGATCCTCACCTGGGTGCCTCTGATCTCCACGTCGGCCAGGCCGCTCATGGTGACGCGGGCGCCCTTGAGCTCCAGCGGCCCGTTGCCCGCGTCGATGGCGACGCCGTTGGCCCCCTTGATCGCGACCATGCCGGTGAGCGCGTCCAGCCGTACGGTCAGCCGCTCGTCACCGGAGGCGAGCAGGACTCCGCTGCCGTCGGTGACCGAGTCGACGAGCTCCAGCCGGTGGCCGGCCCGGGAGACCAGGGCGCGGACGTTCACCTCCCCGCTGACGCCGTCGATCACCGAGGTGGACAGGCCGGGGGGCGCGTCCTGGCCGTTGTAGAGCCCGCCGAGCACGTACGGGTGGTCGAAGTCGCCGTTCTCGAAGCCGACCAGCACCTCGTCGCCGACCTCCGCGGGCAGCACCGCTCCGCGCTCGCTCCCCGCACCGGCCGTGATAACCCTGGCCCAGCCACTGGTGTATCCGTCGGCCAGCCACGGCATACTCAGCCGCAGCCTGCCCCGGCCCGCCGGGTCGTGCACGTCGCTCACGATCGCGGGCACCAGTCCCGTGCCGCCGGACGGCGCGGGGCCCGGAGAGGGGCCGGCCGACACGGCGAAGGCGGTGGTGTAGCCCGTGACCTCGGAGAACGTGTGCCGGGTCGTCGACAGCGTGTACTTTCCCTCGAAGGGCGCGCCGACGTTGGCCAGCGCCACCAGGGCGCCCGCCCGCAGCGCCGGATCCCCCCTGACCACGCCCTCCAGCTCGGCCGCGCCGCCGCCCAGCTCCGCGGCCAGCGCGTCGGCCGCCGCGCTCACTTCGGCCTGCGTGCGGTACGTGCTGTCGCCGGCCATCAACGACGGCGCCCCGAACCGCGTGCCCAGCGCGACCGGGTCGGCGCCGCGTACCTCCGCCTCGGTCGCGCGGGGGGCGGCCACGGCGGCGACCTCCTGCTTGTTCTCGGCGTCCCAGCCCCGTACTTCGACCTCCGGCACCTGCCCGCCCGCCGTGACGGTGGCGCGGAGCGACAGCAGGGCGCCGCCCGCCGCCACGGTGACCGCCGCCGCCCCGGCGGGCGGTCTGGGCCGCAGGAACGACAACTTCCCGTCGGTGACGCGCACTCTGGCCCCGGTACGGCGGGCCAACCGGCACAGGAACTCCCAGTCGCTGATCCCGTCCTGGTTGATCTGCGTGTCGGGGCGGCCGCCGACACCCGGCAGCGGGTCGATCTCGCCCGGCCGCAGGCCCGCTCGCCGGGCCACCTTGCGCACGATGTCCGCCACCGTCATGTCCGGATATACGGCGACTCGCCGTCCGCGCATGAGGCGGTGCGCCTCGTCCATCCCCCGGACCTCGGCGAAGGCCCCGTCCGCGGCCAGGTCGAGGGCCACCGAGGTGACCTCGCCGCTCATCAGGAGGCGGGGGCCGCCGGGATCGGAGGTCTGGACGCGCAGCCGTACCTTGGCGCCGATGGCGAAGCCGCCCTTGCTGAGCACCACGTTGGCGTCGTCACGGAAGCGCAGCACGAACACGTCGGGAAGATGCCCGCTGTCCTCGACATATCCCGACACGAGGCGCTCCGCGACGTCCTCCGGCAGGGGAGCGCCCTCGACGTCCACCACGAGGCCGCCGGTGAACAGCTCAGCGGCCACTGGTCAGCTCCTCGACCGTCGGGAGCAGCAGCCGCGTGCCGGGCCGCAGCCGCAACGGGTCGTCGACGTCGTTGGCCTCGGCGACGGCCCGCCAGAGGGCGGGGTCGCCATACGCGCGGTAGGCCACCGCCGCCAGGGTCTCCCCGGCCACCACCACGTGCACCTCGACCGCGCCCAGCGCGCCCGAGGTCGGATTCTGCTTCGACGGGACCCCGGCGACCTCCTCCATCGTCACCGAGCAGACCGCCCTGATCGGCAGGCCACCCGGGGTGAACAGGGTGAACCTCGCCGCCACGTCGCTCACGAACGCGGTGAAACCGTTCAGCAACCCCCACCGCAGCACCACCCACGGCGGGCACGACTGGGCGTTGGCCAGCGTCCTGTCCGTGGGGACCACGCAGGTGAACAGCTTCTCCACCGCCTTGACGACCTTGTCGTCCATGGTGTCGCTCGCGTCGAAGAACATCTCCAGCGTCAGCTTGCACGGCTCCGGGCCCTGGAACTGCGGCACGCCGCTCTTCCTGGTGTTGCGCTGGGGGCTGCGCCGCCACCGCGCGGCCTTGGTGAACGACAGCTCGTTCGGGTTGAACTGGAAGCCGATGGTGTCGTAGCGGGTGCCCGGCTTGCCGAAGCCGCCGCTCGGCGGATGAAGGAGCTCCAGATAAGCCCGTTCCAGGCTGGGCGGCGGGCCCTGGGCGGCGATCCCGGACGGCGCGGAAGCCTCGAACGCGACAGGCGTGGACACCGTCAGCCTCCCCAGCCCGGTCCGAAGAACCCGTGATGGGCCAGCTCGACCGTCTCCATGGCGGCCCTGGGCGTCCCGGCGTCGAACCGCGGCCCCGTCCACCTGACCGGAACGACGTCCCGCAGCCCCCAGCTCGTGATCAGCTCGCCCGCGAGCGTGCGCGCCTCGATCGTCGCCGTCCTGCGCGCCACGCCGTGCACCGTCCCCGCGAACCATCGCGTGACGTCCTTGCTGGCCGCGGTGACCGGCCGGGACAGCCGCACATTGGAGAACCGCACCCGGGTCGGCAGCTGCCAGACATACCCGTTGTTGCCGCCCTCCTCGCGCTCCTCCATCTCCACCTCGCAGCCGAGCCCGTCGCAGCTGTCGAACGTCCCCAGATCATGGCCGTCGATCTTGAGCACGTAGCACACCGCGACCGCGATCTCCTCCTCCGCCATCTCCGCCCCCCTCAGAACCGCGAGCCCATGGACAGCCCCCGCCGCTCCCGATCCAGCCGCGAGTCGGCCCTCAACCTGCGTACCAGCAGCTCATAGACCGTTTCCACCAGCTCTTCCACCTTCATCGGCCCCTCCTCACCGCTCTCCGCCCGCCGCGCGCCCGCCTTCCCCGCTTCCCGCACCGCCGACCGCTCCTCCCCGTCCCGCGTCCCCTGCACTTCTTCTGGTACGGCCCGCGTCTGGACTTCTTCCGGTACGGCCCGCGCCCCGCCCCAGGGCTCCCACTCGGCTCGCGCCGTTTGAACGGCCCGCGCCGTTTGAACGGCCCGCGCCTCCGCGCCGTGCGCGTGCCCGGCAGGCGCCTCGTTCCCCCGCACCTGTGCACCCTCCGGGCCCGGTGGCCGCACTCCCGTTGATACGCCGGGCGGTGTCGTGGCGGCCGGTTCCCTGTGTGTCGGCTCGTGCGCGGGGGACTGGGCTCTGGCCGGAGGGGGCGGGAGGTCTCCTGGTGCCCGCCGCACGTCGCCGTCCCTCTCTGTGTCGCCGCCACGCAAGATCCTGGGATCGGCGGAGAGGCCCGGCGGGAAGGAACCCCGTGCGCGCGGCGCCGATGGCGAGCCGAGCGTGGCCGAGTCCCGGCGTGTGGCGGAACACTGGTGCGTGGCGAAGTCTTGGCGCGCGGGGGCGTGCTCGCCGGAGGGCTCGGGGGTGATCCCTTGGTCCGGTGTTCGTGGCTCGCTGGTCGTCGTGGCCTGCTCCGGGGCAGGTGGGAGGGGATGGGCTGGGAGTGGTTCGCCCAGACCCAGCGGGCGAGACGGAGAGGCATGGCCCGCTGGTCGCGGCATGACCGGGGGGCGGAGGCCGCCATCGGGCGTGCTCACGGCGGGGTCAGCCCATGCGGTGGGTACCGCGGGCGCGCTGGGTGTGGCCTCGTGGGTGGTGGGCTCGGCGGTGCTGGGCTCGTGGGTGGTGGGCTTGGGGATGTGGCCCGGGGGAGGTGGCTCACCTTCGGGGGTGACAGGCGGCGTCGGCCGTACGGGATCAGCGGGTTGTGACGTGGCCCGCTCGGGCTGCGGTGCGAGCGGCGGCTGTGGTGCGAGCGGTGGGTGTGGTGCGAGCGGTGGGTGCGGCGCGAGCGGCGTGGGTTCGGGACGCGGGCTCACGGCCGGTGCCGGGTGCGAGGCCGTGGGCGTCGGTTCCACGGAAGGTGTCAGCGGGGAGGTCGGCGCAGGCGGCACATTCGCGGGCGATTCGGCGACGGGCGCCGGACTGCCGGGGAGTGCGGCGGGCCGCGGATCGAGCTCGGGCGATGGAGCGGGCCCTGTCACGGGGGAGTGGGTGCCAGGCACGGAGGTGCGCGCGGGCTCGTCGGGCGGCGGGGTGGAGTGTGAGTCTGGCGTGGGCTCGGTGGGTGTCGGGGCGGGGTGTGAGCCTGGCGTGGGCTCGGTGGGTGTTGGGGCGGGGTGTGGGCTGGGCGTGGGGGTGGTGGGTGTTGGGGTGGGGTGTGTGCTGGGGGCGGGCGCGGTGGGCAGCGTGGTGCGGGGGCCTTGGAACGGGATCGGGGTGGCCAGGTTGTGGACGAGGCCGGAGGGGGCTTCGGTGGATTGCTCGTGGGTGAGGAAGGTCAGGAAGGACGGGTTGCGCCAGGACGCCAGCGCCGCCGCGAAGCGTGCGGGGTCGAGCAACACGGGGTGCCGGGGGATGGAGAGGGGGATGGGGGGCAGGGTCTGCCATTCGGCGCAGGAAGGGGGCGCTGATGGCTGCGGGCGGCGGGTGCGGCGCCAGGGCCATCTCATCGGGGGGCGCCCAGGGCGGCGATCTGGGCGACGAATCGTTCGCGGTCGGCGTGCTCCAGGTCCAGGATGTCGTCGAGCGGCCAGTGGAAGTGGTACGCGACGTAGGCGATCTCCCCGTAGAGACGGTCCGGCGCGTGGGTCACGATTCCCCCAGGCGGCTGCCCGAGAGGTCGACGGTGAACCCGTGCCCGCAGGCCGGGCAGCCCACGTCCGCGCGCGCGTGTCCCTCGCTGTTGACCCTGCGGTAGAGGTCCTGCAGGAAGGCGAGGTCGGCGGCGAAGAGGTTCTCGATGATCCCGGGGTGTACGTCGGCGATGCCGCCCAGGCGGGTGACCACCCGCCCGAGGAGCACGACCGTGAGGTAGGCGGCGTTCTCCCGTACCCGGTCGTCGCGCAGGGGGATGAGCTCGTCGCGGGCGGTGGCCAGGCGCATGACCCCGTCGCGGTGGAGGGTGCCGGAGGCGTCGAGGTATCCGCGGGGCAGCCGGAAGGGGAACTCGGTGCGCAGGGGCGCCTCTCCGGCGGGCGGCGCGGGGTCGGCGACGGCCGTCGATCGCCACATGCTCACTCGACCTCCATCTGCTCGTACGTGACGACCAGGGTCTCGGTGAGCACGTTGGTGTCGCCCGCCTTCATGGCGCTGATCTCCAGGCTCTTCGGCCAGGCGTTGACCAGCTTGTAGCGCTTGATGGGGTTGTTCTCGTAGTCGTAGACGATGATCGCGCCGCCTTTTCTGGCGTTGGACATCCGGCCGAACTGCGCCTCTTTGGCCCACTTCTCGAAGCTGTTGTCGGCGGTCAGGCCGCGTACCAGCGTCACCTCGCCCGCTCTGACGCGGCCGGGCAGCTTCTTGACGACGTACTTGCCGTCGGCGGTGTTCTGGCGCAGCTCGATGACGTCCTGCTCCATCTTGAGCCCGGCCACCTCGCTGATCTGTTTGATGACGATGCCGTCCACCTCCAGGCCGAAGGAGTGGGCGACCGCGGTGTCGAGGTCGGGAAGTGCCATCTGCGATCTCCTGTGTTATTCGCTGACGAGGCTGGTGCCGCTCGCCATCTGGGCCAGCCTGAAGACGACGAACTCGGCCGGTTTCACCGGTGCGACACCGATCTCGCAGACGACCAGGCCCTTGTCGATGCTCTCCGCCGGGTTGGTCTCACGATCGCACTTGACGTAGAAGGCCTCGTCCGGGGTGAGCCCGAACAGCGCGCCCCTGCGCCACTCCATGACGAGGAAGGCGGCGATGGTACGCCGGATCCTGGCCCACAGGGCGTCGTCGTTGGGTTCGAAGACCACCCACTGGGTGCCTTCCAGAATCGACTCCTGCAGGTAGTTGAACAGGCGCCGGACGTTCAGGTACCTCCATGGCGAGTCGGCGGGGGCGAGGGTGCGTGCTCCCCACACCCGGATCCCCCGGCCGGGCATGACCCGGATGCAATTGACGCGGGGCGGGTCGATCTGGTTCTGCTCCGCCAGGGTGAGCTGCGACTCCAGCGCGATGGCGCCATGGATCACCTCGTTGGCCGGCGCCTTGTGCACCCCGCGGGTCGCGTCGCTACGCGCCCAGACCCCCGCGATGTGGCCACTGGGCGGGATGAGTCTCACCCCCTTGGTCTCCGGATCGAAGACCTTGATCCACGGGTGATAGAGGGTGGCCCACATGCTGTCCAGGCCGAGGTCGAGCTGCCATTCCTGCAGCTTTTGCGCGGACAGCCCCGGCGGCGCGTCGAGGATCGCCATCCTGTCCTTCATCGCGTCGCAGTGGGAGTGGAGCTGGCCCTGCACGACCTTCACGCCGTCGGCATCGATGGCACCCCGCTCGAACGCGCCCATCAGGTCGGGTATCGCGATCATCGTCACCGCGTCGACCGCCGCGAGACCGCTGAGGCCGCTGCGCTGCTCCTCGTTCCCGATGTACATGTCCGGGCCCACCTCGGCGGGCAGCACCGGAGGCGCGGGCGGCGTCCTCAACGTGATCGCCTGCGGCTCCAGCTTGACCAGCTCCGCGTCAGCCTCCTCGACCTTGATCAGCTTCGACTGCCGGACGGCCGTCGCCAGCGTGCCCTTACCGGACTTCGCCGGGAACTCGAAGGTCTCCTCGACCTTGCCGTCACGCTTGACCCTGATCGCGAACCTTTCCTCCGTCGACTGTTCACCCTCGGCCTGGGGCAGCTCGGACACCTCGACGCTGATGTCCCCGCTCTCCCCCTCGGGCAGTTCCTTGGCCACGATGCGGAAGGAGCCGAGCATCGCCTGTGGCGCGGGGGTCGGGGCGGCGCCGTCTCCGCCGATGCGGACCACGTAGCAGGCGCTGCCGCCGTTGAGGAAGAACCCGTAGACGGCGTGCGCGAGCAGGCCGCCCGCGAAGGACTCACCGAACAGGCCCGTGTACTGGGTCCAGCTCGTCACCAGGGTCGGCTCGCTCGGTCCATCGCTCGCGAAGCCGACGAACGCGGCGACAGCCGTACCCACGCCCTCGATCGGCCTGGAACCGGAGTCGACTGCTTCGATGTAGACGCCAGGCGTCCTGTAGTCAGGCATCGCTCCTCCTCGGCGATAGGGCTACGTCGAGTTCTCCCCACTGCGCCGCCGCGGTGGCAGCATCATCGGGCGTCCATGGAGGCGGAGAGCACCGGCCTTTCGGGCATGCGTGCGCGGGCCTCATGGACGGCGCAAATCAACAACCTCTTCAAGATTCCGCGCGTCTGAGTGACTATGACCTCATCTACCGAGCACATCGGCCGCCGCTTCGGAGCATGGGCGGGCGCCGCCGCCCTGACGATGGTCCTGGGCGGAGGCGTCGCCAACGCGGCCACCACGGATGGCGTGACGGCACCGGCCGCCACCCGGGTCGACTGGGCGTCCGTGGTGGAGCCGATGCTGAACTGTCCCAAGCCGAAGCCGAAACCCGCCTGGTACGTCGTGCGCGCCCGCGTCGCGGCCGTGGGCGACCTCACCCGTGACCGACGCCGTGAGACCGTCGTCGTCTCGTCGTGCCCGAGCCCGACGTCGAGCAACCCCTTGGTCGCCTTCGTGTACGACGGAGTCTCCAAGCCCCACCTGCTCGGGCAGCTCGGCAAGAACCGCTACTTCAAGTCCATGAAGGTCTCGATCCGCGGCGGGCTCGTACACCTGCGCGGCAAGGTGATCAGCGACCGGTCCCCCAGGTGCTGTCCCGATCTGGTCGTCAGCCAGACCTACAGATGGGACGGCACGAAGTTCCGCAGAACGGCGGAGAAGGCGACGCGCATCTCCTGAGCTTGCGAAGTTCCCACGCCTCAGGGACGACGGCGGCATCGGTGGCTCGCTCACCGGTGCCGCCGTCGTCTTTCTCCAGCAATCCGCAATACGGAAAACTTCTACCGCTGTGCGGAATCTACGCGGGTTTCCAGGAACGCAAAAGTCTTGACGTGGATGGTGAGCCGGGTCATACTCTCGCAAAGCGGAAACAAGTTTCCACATCATGGAAAACCGGAGTCCCCGCATGTCGGTGCAAGTCATCACGATCATCGTGCTCGCCGCAGTGTTCCTCGTCGCCACCGTCCTGCCCGTTCACATGGGCGCCCTGGCTTTCGTCGCCGCCTTCATGGTCGGGGCCTTCGTGCTCGGCGAAGGCAAGGACGACATCGTCGCGGGCTTCCCCGGCGACCTGTTCGTCATCCTCGTCGGGGTCACCTACCTGTTCGCGATGGCCAAGGCCAACGGGACGGTCGACTGGCTGGTGCAGGCCGCCGTCCGCCTCGTACGTGGCAAGATCGCGCTCATTCCCTGGATGATGTTCCTGGTCACGGCATTGCTCACGGCCGTGGGCGCGGTCGTGCCCGCGGCCGTCGCCATCATCGCCCCGGTCGCCATGGGCTTCGCCCTGCGCTATCGCATCAACCCCATGCTCATGGGCCTGCTGGTCATCAACGGGGCCAGCGCGGGCGGCTTCTCGCCCATCAGCATCTTCGGCAGCATCGTCAACGGTGTCGTCACCCGCAACAACCTGCCGGGCGATCCCGGGATGTTGTTCATCAGCTCGTTCGCCTTCAACCTCGCCCTGTCCGCCGTCGTCTTCCTCCTGTTCGGCGGCCGTGAGCTGCTGCGGCGCAACGGGGAGCCGGTCGTCGAGAACGAGCCTGAAGGCGGCTCGGGCGGCACCGCCGTCATGGCCCCTCCGGCCGCCGGCGTGGTCGTGCTGAACAAGGAGCGACTGCTGACGCTCACCGGCCTGGTCGTCCTGGCCGGTGGAGCCCTGTTCTTCGGCCTCGACGTCGGGTTCACCGCCATCACCGTCGCCGTCGTGCTCTCCCTGGTCTCGCCCAAGGGCGCCAAGGACGCCATCGGCCAGATCGCCTGGCCGACCGTGCTGCTCATCTGCGGGATCGTCACCTACGTCAGCCTCATGGAGCGCGTCGGGACCATCGACTTCCTCGGCGGCAAGGTCGCCACCATCGGCATCCCCCTGCTGGCCGGACTGCTCATCTGCCTCATCGGCGCCGCCGTGTCCGCCTTCGCCTCCACCACCGGAATCCTCGGCGCGCTCATCCCGCTGGCGGTGCCGTTCCTGCTGACCGGGGACATCGGCGCCGTGGCCCTGGTCATCGCACTGTCGGTGTCGTCCTCGGTGGTCGACTCCTCACCCTTCTCCACCAGCGGCGCCCTCGTCGTCGCCAACTCCCAGGAAAGCGAGCGCGACTACGTCTTCCGCGGCCTCATGCGCTGGGGATTCAGCATGATCGCCATCGCGCCCCTGCTCACCTGGCTGATCTTCCTCGCACCCAGCTGGTCCTGAGTCCGCCGCCAATTCTGTATCGACCTTAAGGCCGATATCAGGCAGCCTTTTCGAAACTGTGTTCCCTTGAGGGTTGTGACTCCAGGTTCGGTTGAGGTAGAACTGACCTGGAGTTACGCAAGTCGCACCCGGCTGAAGACGGTGGCGAGCCGTACCGGAGGAGGGCCGATCGCGGCCGCCCGTGAACGCTCGCTCCGTCGCAGCCGCCATGCCGCCCTGGAGTCCGCCGGAAGGCTTACTCCGGCACCCCCGAGGAGCCTTGTGCCGAGCTTGCTGCTGCCCATGTCCAGACATATCCCGTTTCTGGCGGCGCTGGTGCCCGCCATCGCCTTACGGGGACTGGCGATCCACGGCTACCCGCCCGCCCTGTTCTTCTGGGCGGACTCCTTCACCTATCTCAGGTCCGCGGCCGAACCCGTCCCTGGAACGTTCCGGCCGCTCGGATACTCCTTATTCCTGGCCGTGCTCGGCCCGGGGCAGAGCCTGGCGCTGGTGACGACCGTCCAGCACCTGCTCGGCCTGGGCCTGGCGGTGGCGGCGTACGCGCTGCTGCGCCGGCACGGCCTGCCCGGATGGGGCGCGACGCTCGCGGTCACGCCCGTGCTGTACGACGAGTTCCTGATCCTGCTGGAGCACATGATCATGGCGGACGCCCTGTTCACCGTGCTGGCCACGGGTGGGATCGTGATCCTGTTGCGCCGGGTCACGCCCGTGTCGGGGGCCTGCGCCGGGCTGCTGCTCGCGCTGGCCACGCTCACCAGGACGATCGGCGCGGTCGTCCTGCTCCTCACCGCCGCCTACCTGCTGTGGCGCGGCCGGCACGCCCTCATTCCCCACCTGCTCGCCGCCGCCGCGCCGCTCATCGCCTACGCCTGCTGGATGGCGGCCACGAGCGGCACCTTCGGGCTCACCAAGTCCGAGGGCATCTTCCTGTGGTCGCGCACGATGAGCTTCGCCGACTGCTCGGTGATCAAGCCGGAGCCCCGGCTGGCGGTCCTGTGCCCCGACCAGCCCGTCGGCGAGCGACCGGCGGCGCCGTTCTGGCTGTGGCAGCCGGCATCCCCCCTGTACAAGGTGCCGGGCGCGGACAGGAACGCCCTGGCCGGGCAGTTCGCCCGCACGGCCGTCGCCGCGCAGCCCGGCGACTACCTCGCCGCGGTCGGCAGGGACATGCGCTGGCTGCTGCGCTGGGAACGCACCACCGACAGAAGCGTCGCCGTCAGGAAGACCAACCCGTACTGGTTCCCCTTCGAGCCGCGGCCGCTCAAGGACGGCGCTGCCGCCGCCTACGAGGGCGAACCGGTCCAGCCGCGCATCGCCGAGCCGTACGCCGGCGTGCTCCGCGCCTACCAGCGGTTCGGTTACCTGCCGATCCCGCTGCTGCTCGTGCTGCTGGCCGGCGCCCTGGCCACGGCGCTGGTACGGCGCCGCCACGACGCCCTGCTCCCCGCCCTCGCGGCCACCGCGCTCATCCTGGCCCCGCTCTTCACCGCCGGCTTCGACGTGCGTTACGTCGTCCCGGCCATCCCGCTGGTCTGCGTGGCGGCCGGGCTCGCGGTGGTGCGGGGCGGACAACCCCGGGATGTTGTCCGCCCGCGCGACCTCTACACCGCAAGCTTCGGGCACGTCCGGGCGGGCGGCACAACTCTGGTTGGTGGTAGCCGGACGTCCCTCACCGGCCCAGGTCGTCCCATTCCTGGAGCAGGTGGGCCGTGGCCGCCGCCGGGGCCGTGAACGACCAGCGGCCCGGCGGCAGGTTCAGGGCGCAGCCGCCGTCGGCCAGCCTGGTGGTCGGCAGTTGCTCGCTGAGTCCCATGAGGAAGGTGCCGTTGACGGTCATCCCGTCCCAGGCGCCGCGTACGGGCAGCACCGCGCGGGCGCTCACGCCCTCCGGGACGGCGAAGGTGAACTGGACGCCGTCGGGCCCGGCCCGCCAGCCCGACTCGACCGTTCCCGACGCGCTCTGGTAGCGGGCGTGCGCCTCGCGCAGCAGCGGGACGGGGCCGGGACGCAGCAGCAGTTCGCCGAAGCCGCCACTCGTCCCGCGCGGGTCGTCGCCCAGGCCCGCCACGTGCCGGAACAGCCAGTCGCCCACGCAGCCGTAGGCGTAGTGGTTGAAGGAGTTCATGGCCGGCGTCTGCAGGCCGTGCCGGTGGTGCCAGGCGTCCCAGCGCTCCCACATGGACGTCGCCCCCGCGCGGAGCTGGTAGCGCCAGGACGGATAGCCCTCCTGGTTGAAGATCCGGCAGGCCAGGTCGTGGTGGCCGGTCTCCGACAGGACGGGCAGCAGCAGGGGAGTGCCGACGAAGCCCGTCATGAGCCGGTTCCCGTCGGCGCGGACCAGCTCGGCCAGCGCCTGCGCCGACGCGGCCCGGTCCTCGGGCGGGACCAGGTCCCAGGCGAGGGCGACGGCGTAGCCGGTCTGCGTCTCGGTGTGCAGCCTCGGCCCGCTGAGGAAGGCCTGCTGGAAGGCGCCCGACACGCGGGTGAACGCCTCGCCGTACTCCGGAGCGTGGGGCTCGCCGAGCACGTCGGCCACGTGCGCGAGCAGGCGGAGGCTGCGGGCGAGGGCGGCGGTGGCGATGAGGCTCTTGGGCGTCTCGACCGTGCCGGGCGCCAGCCAGTCGCCCAAGGCCCTGCCCGGCCTGATGCCCCCTTCGGCCTGGGCCAGGCAGTAGTCGGCCCACCGCCGCATCGGCTCGTACGCGCGGCGCAGCGTACGGTCGTCGCCGTAACGCCGCCACAGCAGCCACGGCACCTCGACCAGCGCGTCGGACCATACGGGGGAGTCGTATCCGTACTCGGGCAGGACCGGCGCGACGTGCGGGACCGCGCCGTCGGCCCGCTGCCCGTCGATCAGCGTCGTCACCCAGCCGGACAGGAACGCCTGCGTGTGCCGCAGGAAGCTGAGCGTCGAGCCGAACACCGAGATGTCGGCGGTCCAGCCGGCCCGCTCGTCACGCTGCGGGCAGTCGGTCGGCACGCTCACCAGGTTGCCGTCCGCCGACGCGCCGATGTTGGCGACCAACTGCCGTACGGTGGGGTCGCTCACGGTCAGCGAGCCGGTGACGGCCAGCGCCGAGGACAGCAGCACCGCCTCCAGGTCGTCCGGCGCCAGCGTGCCCGGCCAGCCGGTGACCTCCGCGTAGCGGAACCCGTGCAGGGTGAACGCGGGCTCGGCGACGTGCGAGCCGGGGCCGAGGACGAACTCGTCCCGCTGGTCCGCGGTGCGCAGGTTGTCGGTGTAGAGGCGGCCGGTCGCGGTCAGCTCCTCCCCGTGCCGCACGACGATCCGTACCGGGCCGGGGGCATCGACGCGCAGCCGTACGCGCCCGACGACGTTACGCCCGAAGTCGGCCACCTGGACGCCCGGCACGGGCTCGGTCACCGACACGGCGGGCACCGTGCCGATCACCCGCACCGGGGGAGCGGGGTCGGCCTCCACCACGATCTCCGGGGCGGGGATCTCCAAGGCGGGTCCCGCCTTCGCGGAAGGGGCCTGGACGGTCTCGCCCATCACCAGGTCGGCCCGTGGACGGCCGAGATCACGCACGGTCCAGGTGCTGTCCGTGGCGGCCACGCGGCGAACTCCGCCGGAGTCCCGCACGAGCACCTGGGCGCTGGCGGCGGGCCGGTCGCCGTAGCGTCGCGGGCCGCCGCCGGCGACGTGACCCGCGTACCAGCCGGGCGCGAGCCACAGCTCCAGCTCGTTCTCGCCGGGTACGAGCAGTTCCGTGAGCTCCAGCAGCCGATAGCGGGTCCGGTGGCCGTAGTCGGTCCAGCCGGGGGCCAGTTCCTCCTCGCTCAGCCGTACCCCGTTGAGCAGCGCCCGGTAGAGACCCAGCGCGGTGGCGGCCAGCCACGCGCGCCCGGACGGCCTGATGAAGGATCCGCGCAGGCTCACCGCCGCCCGCGGGTCTCCCGCCAGCCACGGAGCGGTCCACTCCCCCCGCAGGCCCGTCGTGAACGTGCCGGTCGCGTGTCCTTCCACCTTCCACGTGTACGGCGTCAGCGGCGCCAGCCGCTCACCCGGCACGTCCACGACGTTCGACCCGGCGGGCACGGACGACCGCCACACCTCTCGCCCGTCCGCGGACACGGTGACGGTGGCGGCCGCGGGCAGCCGGGCGTCCCAGGACAGCCTGGGCTCGTCCACGCCCACCGGATCCGCCAGACCACACGTCAGGCCCGCCCGCGCTCCGGGCGGAGCCGGACGGATGTAGGGCGTCTGCGCGCCCGAGACCTGGACCCCCGAATCCCGGTTCACGCATCGAGCCCGGTGGTGAAGGCGTTGTGCAGGCCGTCGACGTCGACGCCGGACAGGCTCGGCGCCATCACGTTGATCAGCAGGACGAAGCAGGCGTCCTGCTCCGGGTACATCCACCACTGGCAGCCCGAGGCGCCGCCGTGCCCGTACAGGCGCCGCTCCAGCAGGCCGGGAGCCGCGTTGCGCAGGTTCCAGGTGAGGCCCCAGTCCTGGCCGGCGTTGACCGGATCGGGCTGCAGCTTGACCAGGCCGGTCGTCTGCGGGGTCGTCATGGCGGCCAGAGTGGTCGGGTGGATCAGCTCGCGGTCGCCGCGCAGCAGCGCCCCGCCCAGCGCCAGGAGGTCCTCGGCGCGGGAGAACAGCGCCCCCGCGGGGTGGCGGAGCCGTACGAACGCGTCGAAGTCGAAGCCGGGCCCGAGCAACTCGATGCCGTGGACCTCGGCCGGGTCGCACGCCGGGTCGAACGTGATCCGCCCGCCGCCCGGAACCAGCGTGTTCAGGTCGGAGTCGATCACGTCGGCCACGTCGCGGCCCGTGACGTCCCGGACCATCTCCGCGATCCCGGCGAAGGCCAGGTTGGAGTACTGACTGAGCGTGCCCGCCTCGAACATCGACGGCGCGGTGAGGAGGTGCTCCAGCAGGCTGTCGGGCGTGAGCGTCTGCTCGGCGATGCCGCTGGTGTGGGTGAGCAGGTGCCAGAGCGTCACGTCGGGCCGCGCGAAGCCCGGCAGCACGTCGCGCAGCGGGCGGCGCAGCGACAGCAGCCCGCGCTCGACCTGGCGCAGGGCGACCAGCCCCATCAGCGGCTTGGTCACCGAGAACAACGCGAAGTGGTCATCGGTCCTGGTCTGGCGGCCGTCGTGTTCGCCGAACGCCTCCAGTACCTGGATCCCGCCGGAGGTGGCGGCGCCGAACACCGCGCACGGCAGCCGCCCCGCCTTGATCTCGCGCCTGACCCAGTCGAGCGCGAAGTCGTGAGTGGTCATGGATGACTCCGACCTTTCGTGTTCCGCATCTCTGCGGTCCCTCCATTGGTATCGTTTAGGTGTTCGAACGGCCGGGTGATAGCCAAGCCTGGCTTGCCGGACTTACCGCCGGGCTGGCGGGATGTGAAGCCTGTGGAGGCTATGTGAGACCGGTCGTCCATCTTCGGGTGGGCGTGGGCAGTCGCTGGTGAAGCAGGAAGATCCAACCCGTGAGGGCTGGAATCCCCCGGATTCATCCGTGGGGAGGATGTCAACCCTTGAGTGCACCTTCCGTAAGACCGGCCAGGACGCGCTTCTGCGCGACGACGTACACCGCCACGAGCGGCAGCGTGGTGAGCAGGACGTGGGCGAAGACGAGGTTCCAGTTCAGGCTCTGCAAGGTGCCGGAGGCGAACTGGAACAGGCTCAGCGGCAGCGTGGCGTTCGCGCTGCCCTGGAGCAGGAAGAGGGCGAAGAAGAAGTCGTTCCAGACGTTGATGATCAGGATCACGCCGCCGACGAACAGGACAGGGCGCAGCAACGGCAGCAGGACGCGGACGAAGACCTGCGGGCGCGAGGCGCCGTCGATGGCGGCGGCGTCCTCCAGGTCGCGGGGGAACGCCCGCACGAACCCGGTCGCCAGGAAGATCACGATGCCCAGGCGGCAGCCGGTCATCGTCAGCACGTAGCCGAGCGAACCGCCGTCCAGCGACAGGGCCCGCAGCAGGTAGACGGTCGGGATGATCGACGGCGGCAGCAGGATCGACAACCCCATCACGAAGTACGCCGCCTGCAGCCACCGCGACCGGCTGCGCCCGAACGCCCACGCCGCCGCCGCGCCGAGGAGCACCACGGCCACCACGATCGGCACGGTCACTTTGAGGCTGTTGAGCAGCCCCATCAGGTAGCCGCCCCGGTCGAGCACGATGCCGTAGTTCTCGGCGATCGCCCACGTCCTGGGCAGGCCGAGGCCCAGCTCGGCGGCCTCGCCCGCGGGTTTGAACGAGTTGACGACCACGAGCCAGATGGGCACGATCACCCACGGGATCGCGAAGAGCGTCAGCGCCGCGTACTTCACGAAAGCCTTCATCCCGTCACCTCCCTGCGCCGCAGCCACCACACCAGGGGCACGGCGGTGGCGATCACCAGCAGCGTCACGGTGAACCCCAGCGCGCTGGCCGAGCCGAAGAAGCCCTGCCCCCACTGCTGGCGCATCACCACGTTCAGCGCCCGCGTGTGGTCGCCCGGCCCGCCGCCGGTGGTGGCGGCGATGACGTCGTACGCGCTGAGCGCGCCCACCAGCGTGACCGCCACGTTGAAGGTCAGCGCCGGGGCGAGCATCGGGAACACCACCCGGCGGAACCGGGTCCACGGCCCGGCCCCGTCGACGGTCGCCGACTCCAGCAGCGACTTCGGGATGGAGTTGAGTCCCGCGATGTAGACGAGGGTGATCAGCCCGCTCCACTTCCACGCGTCGATGAACGCGACCACCACCAGCGCGGTGGCCGGTTCGCCCAGCCACGCCCACTCCAGGCCGAGGAAGGAGTTGACCGCCCCGTCGGGGGCGAGCAGCCCGCGCCAGATGTATCCGGCGGCCAGCGGCGAGATGAGCGTCGGCAGAAAGAACGCCGAGCGGAAGACGGTGTTGATCCGGCTGGTCCGCTGCAGGGCCAGGGCCAGCGAGAGGCTGACCGTGTTCTGGATCGCCATGCACAGGATCGCGTACAGCACGGTCACGGTGACCGCGTTGGCCAGCAGGTCCTGGTCGATCAGCGTGCGGACGTTGTCCAGCCCGTTCCAGGTGATCTCGGCGCGGAAGCTCGTCCAGGAGGAGAACGCGAACCGGACGTTGAGCAGGAACGGGGCGACGAAGAAGACCGTGACCAGCACGATCGCGGGCAGTGCCCACAAAAGGGCCCACGGCAGCCAGGCCGCCCGGTTCCGCATCACCATCCGGGCAGCCCTGCCGCCTTGGCCGCCTGCTCGACCTGGCCCTGGAGCTGGGCCGCCGCCTTCTGCGGATCCTTCTGCCCGGCGATCAGCTCGGACATGAGCTGGGCCAGCCCGCCCATGCCGGGGATGTCGGAGTTGAAGGCGATGACCGCGCCGGTGTCGTACGCCTTCTTGACGTCCCGCAGCACGGACGAGACGCCCTGCGGGTCGGGCACGTCCTTGAACACGGGGAAGGTCTTGGACGCGGTGATGTACTCGGCGTAGGCCGGGCCGGTCATGAAGCGCACGAAGTCGAGCGAGGCCTTCTCCCGTGCCGCGTCACCGGTCTTGGGCAGGTAGAACGTTCCTATCGGGCCGGGCGCGTAGGTCACGAGCGGCTTGTCGCTCGACAGGCCGACGAAGCCGACGGACTCGTCGACGGTCTTCTGGTCGCCGCCCGCGGCCGCGAGGAGGGCCGGGAGCATGTCGGAGTGCTGGGCGACCATGGCGGCCTTGCCGCTCACGAGGGCTTTCATGGAGTCCTCGAACTTGGCGGTGACGATGTCCTTGTTGAAGCAGCCGTCGCTCTTCAGCTTGGCGTAGGCGGTCAGGCCGGAGACGAAGGGCGAGCCCGGGTCGGCCAGCGTGCTGCTGTGGCCGGCGATGGCCTTGCCGTACGCGTTGGACTGGTTGGCGCCCGCCAGGTAGAGGATGGGCAGGATCTGCACCGGCCAGATCGACCCGCCCGACTCGAAGACCGGCGTGACCCCGGCGGCCTTGAGCTTGGGGCAGGCGGCGGCGAGCTCGGCGAAGTTCGCGGGCGGGGTCAGCCCGGCCGCGGTGAAGACCTTCTTGTTGTAGTAGAGGCCGAAGACCTGGGGGAAGCCGGTGATGGCGGCGTAGACCTTGCCGTTGACGGATCCGGCGGCCTGGTAGAGGTCGCCGGACCTGGCGATGTACGGCTCGCCGGTCAGCTCGCGCAGGTTCTGGGCCGGGTTGAGCGCGAGCAGGCCGCTCACCGTGGCGTGGTACTCCAGGATGTCCGGGCGCTCGCCGGTGGCCCACCTGGTCTGGGTGGTGTCCTCGAAGCCGTCGGACGGGATCGACACCAGCTCGATCTTGTGGCCGGACTGCTTCTCGAACTTCTTGTACATCTCCAGCAGCGGCGCCGGGTCCGCGCTGTTGTGCCAGAGGGTCAGCTTCACCTGACCGGTCCCCTCCGGGGCGGACGATCCGCAGCCGGAGAGAGACAGGGCGAGGACGGCGCCGAGTGCCGCGCCGAGCAGACGGGATGGTGCTCTCACGCCCGCCCTCCTGTTCATGTTGGGTCAACTTCGTGTAGAACGTTCTCCATTGGTAGGGCATGAGAGAATCGCCCGTCAAGAGGTAGACCTGAGTAGCAGTGGAGAGCTAGCCTCCATTTTTAGAAATCGTTCTACGAAGACTCGACGAAGGACGGCGTGTGACGAGCGGACGGGTGACGATCGCCGATGTGGCCAGGCGGGCCGGGGTTTCCACGGCCGCCGTGTCCAAGGTGGTGCGTGGGGCCTACGGCGTGAGCGCGGAGATGCAGACCAAGGTAACGCAGGCCATCGACGAGCTGGGCTACCGTCCGCACGCCGCGGCCCGCGCCCTGCGCGGACGCACCTACACCCTCGGCGTCATGCTCTCCGACACCCGCAACCCGTTCTTCCCCGACATCATCGAGGGCGTCACCGACCGGCTGGGCGACACCGAGTACCAGGTGCTGCTCGGACCCGGCGGGATCGAACCCAAGACGCAGGCCAGGATGACCGACGCCATGATCGACCGGAGCATGGACGGGCTCATCCTGATCTCGCCGGTCATGACGGACGCCGAACTCACCGCCATCGCGACGGCCACCCCGGTCGTCGTGGTGGGCAGGCACGGCGGCGCCGCGGCCTACGACGCGGTCGTCGACGACGACGTGATGGGGGCCAGGCTCGTGGTCGACCACCTGGTCGGGCTCGGGCACACCCGGATCGCGCACATCACCCACCTGGAACGGGCCCGCGCCCAGGGACTGCCGCACACGGTGCGCGCCGAAGGCTACCGCCAGGCGATGCGCGCCCACGGACTCGCCGACGACGTGCTGGCCACCTCCTTCACCGAGGTGGGCGGCTTCGAGGGCGCGCGGGAACTGCTCGCCCGCGGCGACCGGCCCACGGCGATCTTCGCCGGGGCCGACATCGCGGCGCTCGGCGTGCTGCGCGCCGCCGACGAGGCGGGCCTGTCGGTGCCGGAGGACCTCTCCGTCGCCGGATACGACAACATCGGCATCGCCTCGCTCAAGCGCATCTCGCTCACCAGCGTCGACCAGGACGGGCACGTGATCGGGGCGACCGCCGCGCGCCTGCTCGTCGAACGCATCGAGGGACGTACCCGTTCGGTGACCTCGTCGGTGTCGCCCACGCTCATCGTCCGCGGAACCACCGGACCCCCTCGCCCTGAGACCCTGACCGCCTCGCCCCTGAGACCCGGGCCACCTCGCCTCTGAGACCAGACCGCCTCGCCCCCTGAGACCCGGACCGCCTCGCCCCCTGAGAACTGGGCCGCCTCGCCTCTGAGACCAGGCCGCCTCGCCCCTGAGACCCGGACCGCATGTCGCGGGCCACGCGTAAAACGTTCCGGCCGTCACCTGCCGTGCGTTAAAACGATTCAATGGAAGGACCCCCCACGTGAGACGACTCGCTCTCCTCGCCCTTCTCCTCCCGCTGGTCGCGCCCGCGCAACCGGCCAACGCCCAGGCGGCGGCCCTGGCCTGCCCGGTCAGGGTCGACCCCGCCGCGTTCGCCTCCGAAGCCCGCCTGAACACCCTGGCCGAGCAGCAGGAGGCGTTCGGCCCCAGACCGACCGGCTCCACCGCGCACGCCGGCTACGTCGACTGGCTGGAGGACGAGATGGCGGCCATTCCCGGCCTCCAGTTCTCCTCCCTGCCCTACGCCATCGACCGCTGGGACAGCCTCGGCACCGGCCTGACCGTCGGCGGTACGGCCGTGCAGGTCGCGGCCCCCGTGCCGTTCTCCTCCTCCACCGGCGCCGGCGGCGTCACGGCGCCGCTCGTCCACCTGGCCGCGGGCACGAACATCACCGCCGCCAACGCCGCCGGGAAGATCGTCGTCAGGGACCTGCCCTGGACCAACGTGCCCAACCTGCTCTTCTATCCGCTCGGCCTCGGCTACTCCATGTACGACCCGGGCATGACGATCAACCTGCTCGGCTCGGAGTCGATGGAGGCCCCGGCCGCGGCCGACGCCGACCTCAAGGCGGCCGCCGCCGCGGGCGCCGTGGGCGTGATCGAGGTCAGCCAGCTCCCGCACGCCCAGATCCAGGGCATGTACGCGCCCTACGAAGGCCTGCCGTACGGCGTGCCGGGCGCGTACGTGGGCGCCGACCAGGGCAAGCAGATCAAGGACGCGCTGGCCGCCGGGCAGCCGGTCCAGGCCGAGCTGACCGTGAACGCCGCCTGGACGCCGACGACGACCCGCACCCTGCTCGCGACACTGCCCGGCGGCAGCGCCCAGAAGATCGTCGTGGAGAGCCACACCGACGGCATGAGCCCGGTGTGGGACAACGGCCCGCTCACCATGATCGAGATGGCCCGCTACCTGTCGTCGCTGCCGGTGGAGTGCCGGCCGCGCACCGTGCAGTTCGCGTTCGTGACCGGCCACCTCTACCAGCACCTGACCGGTCCCGACGTGCGCGAGGGCGGCGCCGGTCAGCTCGCCGCCCAGCTCGACGCCGAGTACGACCAGGGCGGGGTCTCCTCCGTCGTCGTGCTCGAACACCTCGGCGCCAAGCGCTACGACGCGGTCGCCAGGCCGAACGGCCTGCCGGGCAAGCAGCTCGTCGCCAGCCCCACCCTCACCGAACTGCTGATGGTCCCGGTCAGCGAGAGCACGCCGCTGCGCGAACTGGTCAAGGGCCACGTCCAGTACTGGGACGTGAAGCGCACCGCGGTGCTCAAGGGCCTGTCGGCGGCCGACCTCGGCACGGTGCCGCACCACTGCGGCTTCGGCGGCGAGGGCACGCCGTACAACCAGCACCTGCTGCCCGTCATCGCTCCCATCGCCGCGCCCAAGACGCTGTTCTCGCCGCAGTTCGGCGCCGAGGCGATCGACGTGCCGGCGATGCGCAAGGCGTCGCTCGCCTTCACCGACGTCGTGCTCGACCTCGGCCCGATGGCCCAGTCGGCCGTCGCGGGCGACGTCACGGCCATGCGCCAGCAGCGCGCCTCGGGTACGCCGGGGTGTGCGTGAGCATAGACAGGAGGACGCTCGTGCGCCGGCACACCATCGCCGACGCCGGGTGTCCGCTCACCGTGGGAAACGGGGAGTTCGGCTTCACCGCCGACGCCACCGGGCTGCAGACCTTCGAGCCGCTGGGCACGCAGGCGCAGTGGGGCTGGCACACGATGCCCAACCCCAAGGGCCACGTGCTGGAGGACGCGCTCACCGACTACGACGGCGTCGGCTATCCGGACCTGTATCCGGCCACCGAGGCGGGCGGCTGGCTGCACGTGAACCCGCACCGCCTGCATCTGGGCCGGATCGGCCTCGATGCCGGCCTCGAAGTGCTCGGCCGGTCGAAGCAGACCCTCGACCTGTGGACCGGCCTGCTGTCCAGCTCCTTCGAGCTGGGCGGCGTGCCGTACGAGGTGGAGACGGTCTGTCACCCCGAGCGGGACCTGCTGGCCATCCGCGTCGCGGGTGGCGCGGTGATCAGGATCGCCTTCCCCTACGCCAGCGACGGCTGGCACACCACCGCCGACTGGGACAAACCCAACAGGCACACCACCACGCACAAGCAGGACGGTTCGCGCTGCGACTTCGTGAGGATCCTGGACAAGGACCGATACCACGTCGCCGCCGAGTGGGCGGGGCCGGCGCGGCTAACGTCGCCCGGCCCTCACGTGTACCTGATCCAGTGCGAGGAACTCGTCGTCGAGTTCTCCCCGTGTCCCGTCAAAGGCGCTCTCCCGTCCTTCTCCCAGGTCAGGGCGGCCGCCGAGGAACACTGGGAGAGGTTCTGGACCAGCGGGGGAGCGGTGAGCTTCGAGGGCAGCACCGACGCGCGGGCGCCCGAGCTCGAACGCCGGGTCGTGCTCTCGCAGTACCTCACCGCGGTCAACTGCGCCGGCTCCACCCCGCCGCAGGAGACCGGGCTGGCCGTCAACTCCTGGAGCGGCAAGTTCCACCTGGAGATGCACTGGTGGCACGCCGCCCACTTCGCCCTGTGGGGCAGGCCGGAGCTGCTGGAGCGCAGCCTGCCCTGGTATCGCGAGATCCTGCCGATGGCCAGGGCCACGGCCGCGCGGCAGGGGTTCCGCGGCGCCCGCTGGCCCAAGCAGGTGGGGCCGGAGGGCAGGGAGAGCCCGAGCGAGATCGGCGCGTTCATCATCTGGCAGCAGCCGCACCTGATCTACTTCGCCGAACTGCTCCGCCGGGTCCGCCCGGGGGCGCTGGAGGACTACCGGGACCTGGTGTTCGAGACGGCCGAGTTCATGGCCTCCTTCGCGGGCGGCGGGCATCTGGGTCCGCCGCTGGTCCCGGCGCAGGAGTCCTATTACGAGTCCAGGCGGGTGGTGCGCGATCCCACCTTCGAGCTGGCCTACTGGTGGTGGGGGCTGGAGACGGCGCAGCGGTGGCGGGGCCTGCTCGGCCTCGATCCCGACCCGGAGTGGGCGCGGGTCCTGCGCGGCCTGGCCCGGCCGCTGGTGCGCGACGGTGTCTACGCGGCCGTCGGCGTGGAGCCGTACACGATCAGGACCGATCACCCCTCGATGACCGGCGCGCTCGGGTTCGTGCCGCCCACGCCGCTGATCGACCCCGAGATCATGCGGGCCACCCTGCACGACGTGCTCGCCGGCTGGGACCTGGAGAGCACCTGGGGCTGGGACTATCCGATGCTCGCCCTGTGCGCGGCCAGGCTGGGCGAGCCCGGCACCGCCGTGGACGCGCTGCTCATGGACGCCCCGAAGAACACCTACCTGGCCAGCGGCCACAACCACCAGTGGCCCGATCTGCTGCCCCTCTACCTGCCGGGCAACGGCGGCCTGCTGGCCGCCGTCGCGCACATGGCGGCTTCCCGGTGTTTCCCGGAAGGCTGGCGGGTTCAGGCGGAAGGGGTGGTCGCGATGCCGTGATCGGGGCCGGCGAGCAGGGCGACCGTGTAGTGGTAGAGGTCGCCGGCCGACGACGTCAGGGTGGCGGCGCGGCCCGCGCGTACCTCCGAGGCGATGAACTCGGTGGTCCCGTAGACGATCAGGCGGGGCACCGCGGCGCGCAGCGGCGGCAGCGAGGGATCCTCCAGCCTGGCCCGCGCGGCCAGCGCCCCGAACATGTCGAGGAAGGGCCGGTAGGCGGCCTCACGCTGCTCGACGGCCCGCTCACCCGCCCTCGGCAACTCCACGAAGTACGCCTGCGCGTACTCCGGGCGCTCCTGCCACCACCGCAGGTAGGCGTTCATCCCGAGCCGGAGCGCCTCGCTCCAGCGATCGCCGGCCTCCGACGCGGCCGTGTAGATCGAGTCGATCATCTCGGGCAGGTCGCGTTCGCATCCGGCGAGGAAGCACGCCTCCTTGTCGGCGAACTGGGCGTAGAAGGCGTTGCGCGAGACCCGCGCGGCGGCGATCACGTCCGGCACGCTCGTCGCGGCGTATCCACGTCTCGCGACGAGCTTCAGCATGGCCGCCACGAGGCGTTCGCGCTGGGAGTTGCGCACCGTGTCGGGGGAGAGCCCGTGCCGCCCCCTGGGGAGTGGCCGGGCCGCCGGAACTTCCTTCTGTTCATGTCTTGACATCGCTCACCGATCGTACTTCCCTCTGTTGGGAGACGTTCACGTCTCCAAATAATCTACGAGGTGACCATGGAGAACTTCACCCGTCGGCAGGCGTTACGGGCAGGGGCGCTCGGCCTCATGTCGGCCGGATTCCTGTCGTTGACGACCACCGAGGCCGGCGCCGCCTCCACCATCGAAACGATTTACAAGGCAGCGGGTCCGTGGCCGGTCGCCACCGGCACCTCGGGCGGGCACCGGCTCTACTACCCGTCGGCCCTGGGATCGGGCGGCGCCACCCACCCGATCGTCACCTGGGGCAACGGCTCGTGGGCCACCCCCGACAACTATCCGGGGCTGCTCAACCACCTCGCCTCGTGGGGCTTCGCGGTGGTCGCCTCCACCGACACGACCACGGGCACCGGCGCCGAGATCCTCGCCGCCGCCCAGCACCTCGTCGGCCTCAACACCGACCCGGCCAGCGTCTTCCACGGCAAGCTCGACACCGCCCAGGTCGCCGCCGTCGGCCACTCCCAGGGCGCGGGCGGATCCATCAACGCGGCCAACGACTCCGCCGGGCTGATCAAGACCGTCGTGCCGATCGCCGTGCCCGCGCCATGGATGGCCGGCCCGGGAGACGAGTTCTCGGTCGCCGACCTGACCTGCCCGGTGCTCTTCCTCAGCGGCGCGAACGACTGGCTGATCTCCTCGGCCGCGACCGTGCAGGGCCACTACGACCAGGCCACCGCCGGAGCGGGCAAGGCGCTGCTCAAGGGCGCGGGACACAACGACATCCAGAACACCGGCGGGGCCTTTCTCGGCTACGTGACCGCCTGGCTGAGGTACCGCCTGCAGGCCGACGCCCAGGCCCGGGGGGCGTTCGCCGGCGCCACCCCCGAGCTCCCCACCAACACCGCCTGGCAGAACCAGGCACTCAAGAACCTCACCTAGGAGAACCACCATGGCGGATCTGACGCGGCGTGGGCTACTCGCCGCCGGCGCGCTCACCCTGCTCGCCGGATGCGGCGACGACCAGCCTCGGCAGCAGGCCGCGGACGGCAAGCCGCAGGGCACGGTCAACGTCTGGCTGCACGGCTCGCAGGACACCGGCCGGCAGTTCCAGGAGCTCGTGCACCGCTACATGGCCGACTTCCAGATCGACGTGAGGCTGCTCTACCTGCCCGTGGGCCAGCTCGACGCGAAACTGCTGACCGCCTTCAGCGGCGGCGCCCCGCCCGACGTCTTCAAGATCGGCCACTGGAGCTTCCCCGCGCACGCCAAGAAGAAGCGGCTCGCGCCCGTCGACGCCAAGGCGCTCTCGCTGCAGAACTACGAGCCGGGCACGACCACCCCGCTCACCTACCAGAACGTGCCCTACGGCGTGCCCATCGACTTCAACCCCTGCATGCTCTACTACCGCAAGGACCGGTTCAAGGAGGCCGGACTCGACCCCGACAAACCCCCGGCGACCTGGGAGGAGGTCGCCGAGTACAGCGCCAGGCTGACTTCCGAGGACCGCAGGCGGGTCGGCCTGCAGTGGCTCTACGGCGACCCGCAGTGGGCCCTCATGATGCTCACCGCCCTCATCCAGGGCAAGGGCGGTACATTCCCGGCGCTCGCCACCGAACACGGCATCAACGCCCTGACGTACATGTCGGGGATCGGCAACCCCAAGCTCTCCAACCCGCTGGGCGCGCTCGGCCTGTTCTACTCCGGCGAGGCCGCCATGGTCGTCAGCGGCGCCTTCCTCGGTCCCGCGCTGGAGAAACTGGGCAAGGACAAACTCACCTTCGGCAAGCAGTACGGCGTCGCGCCCATCCCCACCTGGGCCGGCGGCAAGTCCGTCGTCCCCGCCTACACCTGGGGCTGGGGCGTGGCCAAGGACTCGCCCAACCAGTTCACCGCCTGGCACCTCGTCAACTACCTGCAGGGCGCCCCGTCGGTGACCGCCAACCTCGACAACGGCATCATCATTCCTGCCAAGGGCTGGCGCGAGGCAGGGCCGCGCGGCAAGTCCGAGATCATGAAGATCGTCGCCGACAGCCTCCCGCACGTCGACTTCGGGCCGATCATCCCCGGCACCCTCGAACTGGCGAAGGCCGCGGCGAGCGCCATCGACGCGGTCGCCCACGGCAAGTCGGCCCCCGCCCAGGCCGCGGCGACCTTCGACTCCGCCGTGCGACTGATCCAATGAGAACCCGGCCCCAGGCCACGGCGGGAGTGGCGCTGACCCTCCCGGTGGCCGTGTTCTTCGTCGTGTTCTGGCTCGTCCCGTTCCTGTCCGCCATCTATCTCAGCTTCACCGACTACGAGATGGCGGGGACGCCCAACTGGATCGGCCTCGCCAACTACGAGCGCATGTTCGCCGACCACGGCTTCCTCAACTCGGCGTGGATCACCGTCGTCTACACGGTCTGCACGGTCGTCCCGACGATCGTGCTGGCCCTGCTGGTGGCCGTGCCGCTGAGCAAGCCGGGACGGCTCAACCGCTGGCTCAGGGCGCTCGTCATGATCCCGGCCGTGATGCCGCTGGCGGCGACGTCCATGGTCTGGGTGATCATCTACTCCGACCGCGGCCTGGCCAACACCCTCATCGGCCTGGCCGGGATCGAGCCGCAGTCCTGGCTGACCAGCTCCGACCTGGCCATCTGGGCCCTGGTCGTGATGGTCGTCTGGAAGAGCATGGGGCTGTTCGTGATCATCCTGACCGCCGGCCTGCAGGCGCTGCCCGGCGAGGTGTACGAGGCCGCCGCCATCGACGGCTCGGGAGCGGTGACCACGTTCACCCGGATCACGCTGCCGCTGCTGCGCAGGACCCTGCTGTTCGTCCTGGTCATCTCGGTGGCCGGATCGATGCAGGCGTTCGTGCCCGCCTTCCTGCTCACCGGCGGCGGGCCCGCCGACGCCACCCAGGTCCTGCCGTACTACATCTGGGCCAACGCCTTCCCCTACGAGCACATGGGCTA
Organism: Nonomuraea sp. NPDC059007; assembly: GCF_042740555.1. NCBI lineage: Bacteria > Bacillati > Actinomycetota > Actinomycetes > Streptosporangiales > Streptosporangiaceae > Nonomuraea > Nonomuraea sp. NPDC059007. The sequence continues at coordinate 216,227 of NZ_JBHYJD010000009.1, forward strand.
CGCCGCCGCGATGGGCATGGTGCTGCTCGTCGCCATGGTGATCGTCTCGGCGCTGCAGTTCGGGTTCCTGAAGGGCGGCGACGAATGAGGATTCTGCGCGCCGCCTGGCTGATCGCCGCGGTCGGGGCGATGTTGCTGCCGGTCTACGTCATGATCGTCGTCGCCTCGGCGCCCGACGACACCGACCTGCGCGGGCTGGTCTTCAACGGCTTCCACCTGCCCGAGAACATCAGCGTGCTGTTCGGCGCGGGCAACCTGCCCACCTACCTGCGCAACAGCCTCATCCTGTGCGTCGGCACCGGGCTCCTGGACGTGATCTTCTCGGCCGCCGCCGGATACGCGATGGCCCAGCTGTCCTTCCCCGGCCGCCGCGTCCTGTTCGCGCTGGTGGTCGGCACGCTCGCGCTCACCCCGATGGTCCTGGTCATCCCCGTCTTCCTCATCGTGAAGGAGCTCGGCTGGGTCAACACCTTCCAGGGCATGATGGTGCCCGGCATGATCAGCGCGTTCGGCGTCTTCCTGGTGCGGCAGTTCGCCCTCGGCATCCCGAAGGAACTGCTGCTGGCCGCGCGGGTCGACGGCGCGGGGGAGTTCCGCATCTTCGCGCGCATCGCCGTGCCGCTGCTCAAGCCCGCGCTCATCACCCTGTTCCTCGTGCACTTCCTGGCGCAGTGGGACAACCTGCTGTGGCCCCTCATCGTGGCCAACGAGCAGGAGCTGTGGCCGTTGCCGGTGGGGCTGGCCAACTTCCAGAGCGAGGTCGGCATCACCTATCACCTGACCACCACCGCGGCGCTGGTCACCGCCGTGCCACCGTTCATCCTGATGGTGGCGCTGCAGCGCTACTACGTGGCGGGGCTCACCTTCGGAGGGCTGAAACGATGATGGACTGGATTGAAACGATCGTTTCGCAGGGCATCAGGCGTCCCGGCTACCCGGCCGACGACTGGACCGCCGCGTGGGCCGCCGAGCGCTTCACGGAGTTCGGGCTTCACGATGTACGGCTGGAGCCGGTCGAGCTGCCCGTCTGGCGGCCGGTCCACGCCTCGTTGGAGGTGCGCCTCGACGCCGACCCGTCGAAGGTCGTGCGGGTGGCGGCGTCGGCGCTGCCGTACACCAGACCGAAGGCGACCGTGAGCGCGCCGGTCAGCCGCGAGGTCGTGCCGGGCGCGATCGTCGTGCCCGAGTACACCTTCACCGAGCTGCCGCAGTCCTTCGTCAGGGATCTGGCGACGGCCGTGCACGACCCGGAGGGCGTCTTCGACGAGCTGGTCCAGACGCTGCCGTTCCAGCTCGACTACCTCGACGTCATCCAGGGCGTCATGGACGGCGGCGCCGCCGCCTTCGCGGGGGCGCTGACCGGCGTGCCGTGGGAGACACGCGACTACTACGTGCCCTACGACGCCGTGCACCGCGACCTCCCGGCCGTCTGGCTGTCGGGCGGCGACGCGCGGCGGGTGCTCGACCTGGTCGACGACGGTCCCTGCACGGGCACGCTCACCGTGGAGTCGGAGACGGGCCCGGCCGTCTCGCACAACGTGATCGGCACGCTCCCCGGCGGCTCCGACCAGTGGGTGATCATCGGCTCGCACCACGACGCGCCCTGGGCCTCCGCCGTCGAGGACGCCACCGGGATCGCGCTGGTGCTGGCCGCCGCGCGGTACTGGGCGGGCGTGCCCGAGCGGGACCGGCCGCACAACCTGATCTTCCTGCTCACCGCGGGGCACATGGCGCACGCCGCGGGCACCCGGGCCTTCATCGAGACCCACCGCGACCTGCTGGGCGACGTCGTCCTGCAGCTCCACCTGGAGCACGCCGCCCGGCGGTGCGTGGTCGTGGACGGCGAGCTGGTGCCCACCGGCGATCCCGAGCCCGGCTGGTGGTTCACCACCAGGAAGCCGGAGCTGGAGAGCCTGGTGGCGAGCGCCCTCGTCGCGGAGGACTTGAAACGTTCGTTCGTGCTGCCGCCGGACGTGTTCTCCCCGATGCCGCCGACCGACGGGGCCTTCTTCCACCCGGAAGGGGTGCCGCTCGTGCACTTCCTGTCGGCTCCCATGTACTTGTTCGACTCGGCCGACACCCTCGACAAGGTGCACGAGGCCAGCCTTGAGCCGCTCACCCGGGCGGCGATCAGAATCGTCGAAGGGACGGCCGGATGGCGCCGGGCATGATCGTGCGAACGACCGCCGGGCTGGTCGAGGGCAAGGCCGAGGAGGGCGTGCTCGCCTTCCTCGGCGTGCCGTACGCCGCCCCGCCCTTCGGCGAGCACCGCTTCGGCGCGCCCGCGCCCGCACCCGCCTGGCAGGGCGTACGGCCGGCCGGCACCCACGGCCCGGCCGCTCCGCAGGCGGCGGGGGAGGACATCGGCCTGTACGCGCCCGACGTCTTCGCGACCGGCGAGGACTGTCTCAACCTCGACATCCGCACCCCCTCGCTTGAGGGGACGGGGCTGCCCGTCCTGGTCTGGATCCACGGCGGCGCGTTCTCCATCGGCGGCAACGCAGCGGCCTGGCACCAGGGCCACCGCTTCGCCCGCGACGGCGTGGTCTGCGTGGCCATCAACTACCGGCTCGGCTTCGAGGGCTTCCTGGCCCTGGAGGACGCCCCGCTCAACCGGGGTGTGCTCGACTGGCTGGCCGCGCTGGAATGGGTACGCGACAACATCGCGGCCTTCGGCGGCGACCCCGGCAACGTGACGATCGCCGGCCAGTCGGCGGGCGCCGCCGCCGTCGCGACCCTGCTGACGATGCCCCGCGCGGAAGGGCTGTTCCGGCGCGCGATCGTGATGAGCGGCTCGGCCGGCCTGGTCGCCACCGAGCAGGAGGCGCGCGACTACGCCAAGACGGTCGCCACCCGGCTGGGGATTGCCCCGACGAGGTCCGCCTTCGCCCGGCTGTCCCCTGCGGAGCTCGTCGCCGAGCAGCCGCCGCCGCTGGCGGGCGGCTCCGGCGGGCTGAACGAGTCGGTGCCGATCAAGCCGGTCGTCGACGGCGACCTGATCCCGGCCGTCCCGCTGGCCGCGCTGGCCGCGAGCGCGCACCTGCCGCTGCTGGTCGGCTGCACCTCCCAGGAGGCCGACGTGTTCGTCCGCCGCATGGCCGCCGACGTCGACGAGGCCGCCGCGCGGGTCCTGCTCGACCACCTCGGCGTCCAGCTCGACGAAGCCGGCCTCACACCCGCCGAGCAGGTCGGACGCGCCGTCACCGCGCACCTGTTCACCCGCGAGACACGCTGGATCCGCGAGGCCAGGCCCGCCTACGCCTACGAGTTCCGGTGGGAGTCGCCCGTCGAGAGCCCGGTCGGCGGCGGACGCGTGGGCGCGGTGCACAACCTCGACCTGCCCTTCGTCTTCGACGTGCTCGACGCGCCCGGCGTCGAACGCACCGCGGGGCCGGACGCGCCGCAGGAGCTGGCCGACGCGATGCACGCCGCGTGGGTCCGCTTCGCCCGTACCGGCGATCCGGGCTGGCCACTTGATCATCTACGGAGGTTCTGACATGCGGTCCTACTCGAGCGCGCTCGCGCCGGCCCCGCTGCTGGGCGAGACCATCGGCGACAACTTCGAGCGTACGGTGGCCCGCTTCGGCGACCGTGAGGCCCTGGTGGACGTGCCCTCCGGCCGCCGCTGGACCTACGCCGAGCTGGACGCCGAGGTGAACCGGCTGGCGCTCGCGCTCCTGGCCTCCGGCATCGCCAAGGGCGACCGGATCGGCATCTGGGCGCCCAACCGCGCCGAGTGGGTGCTCGTGCAGTACGCCACCGCGAAGATCGGCGCGATCCTGGTCAACGTCAACCCCGCCTACCGCGCCCACGAGCTCGACTACGTCGTCAGGCAGTCCGGCCTGCGCCTGCTCATCAGCGCGCTCACGCACAAGGGCAGCGACTACCGCGCGATGGCCGAGGAGATCGGGTTCGCCGACGTCGTCTACCTCGGCGAGCCCGGCTGGGACCGGCTGCTGGCGATGACCGCCCCCGACGAGCGGCTGCGCGAGCGCATGGCGTCGCTGAGCGCCGACGACGCGATCAACATCCAGTACACCTCTGGCACGACCGGCTTCCCCAAGGGCGCCACGCTCTCGCACCACAACATCCTCAACAACGGCTTCTTCGTCGGCGAACTGCTCGGCTACACCCCGGATGACCGGATCTGCCTGCCCGTGCCCTTCTACCACTGCTTCGGCATGGTGATGGGCAACCTCGGCGCCACCTCCCACGGCGCGTGCGTGGTCATCCCCGCGCCCGGCTTCGACCCCGATGCGACGCTGCGGGCCGTACAGGAAGAAAGATGCACTTCCCTGTACGGCGTGCCGACCATGTTCATCGCCGAGCTGGAGCTGGCCGCCCGCTTCGACCTGTCCAGCCTGCGCACCGGCATCATGGCGGGCTCGCCCTGCCCCGTCGAGGTGATGAAGCGCGTCGTCACCGAGATGAACATGGCCGAGGTCGCCATCTGCTACGGCATGACCGAGACCTCGCCCGTCTCCACCATGACCAGGCCGGACGACAGCCTGGAGCGCCGCACCGAGACCGTCGGCCAGGTGATGCCGCACGTCGAAGTCAAGATCACGCACCCGGAGACCGGGCTGACCGTGCCGCGCGGCGAACCCGGCGAGCTGTGCACCCGCGGCTACTCGGTGATGCTCGGCTACTGGAACGAGCCCGCCAAGACGGCCGAGGCCATCGACGCCGCCCGCTGGATGCACACCGGCGACCTGGCCACCATGGACGCCGACGGCTACGTCAACGTGGTCGGCCGGATCAAGGACATGGTCATCAGGGGCGGCGAGAACGTCTACCCGCGCGAGGTCGAGGAGTTCCTCCACCGCCACCCCGACATCGCCGACGTGCAGGTGGTCGGGGTGCCCGACGAGAAGTACGGCGAGGAGCTCATGGCCTGGATCGTCATCCGCCAGGGCGGCACCCCGCTGAGTCCCGAGGCCGTGAGGGAGTTCTGCGCCGGCAAGCTCGCCCACTACAAGATCCCGCGCTACGTCCACGTCGTCGACGGGTTCCCGATGACGGTCACCGGCAAGATCCGCAAGGTCGAGATGCGTGAGGAGGGCATGCGCCTGCTCGGGCTCGACCGGTGAGCCTCGCCTCACATTCCGGAGCGGTGCGTTGTCGGACCGGGTGAGACGGAGGAGCGCATCACCGCCGTGGCGACCTGGCAGAGCGCCCCCTACTTCACCGGCGCCGAACGCGTCGCGCTGGAGCTCGCGGAGGCCGTCTTCACCCCGAGCCCGTTCGAGGACCGCGTCTCCGACGACCTGTTCGCCAGGGCGTCCGCCCACTACGACGACCAGGCGCTGTGGACGCTCACGATGGCGCTCGGCCACCTCAGCCTGTCCGTCCCCGTCGCGCTCATCGGCAAGCCGATCCCCGGCCGCCCATTCGGCAAGAACTACAGCAGGTAGGCCCCCTTCCTGACCTGCCATCCGGTACGGCTCGCGCCGCGGAAGGCGGGAGCCGTACCGCCGCTCATGAGGGAGGGGCGGTGCGGAGGGCGTCGACGAGGGTGCCGAGGGCGTGGCGGTAGGTGTGTTCGGCGGGGGTGGCGTAGCCGATGACGATGGCGGGTGGCGCGTTCTGCCGCCGGTGGTAGAACGGCGACAGGCCCTCGACGTGGATGCCGTGTCGCTCGAGGTGGCCGAGCAGGGAGGACTCGGAGCCGGTGTGCGCGGGGAACTGCAGCACGGCGTGCAGCCCGGCGGCGATGCCCGACAGCCGTGCGTACGGCAGTTGCTCGGTGACGGCTTGGCCGAGGAGGTCGCGGCGGTGGCGGTAGCGGGTCCGGCAGTGGCGGATGTGCCGGTCGAGTTGGCCGGTCTGGATGAGCCGGGTGAGGACGAGCTGGTCGATCACGTTGACGGACGACTCGTCCCAGCGGGTCGCCTCCTGTAGCGGGTCGACGAGGCTGCCGGGCAGGACGAGCCAGGCGAGGCGCAGGCCGGGCGCGATGGTCTTGCTGGTGGTTCCCACGTAGATGACCCGGTCCGGGGCCATTCCCTGGAGCGCGCCGACGGGGCGGCGGTCGTAGCGGAACTCGCCGTCGTAGTCGTCCTCCACGATGAATCCGCCGGACCGCCTGGCCCAGGAGACGAGCTCGACCCGCCGGGCCGGGCTCAGCGTGACCCCCAGCGGGTACTGGTGGGCGGGGGTGACGACGGCGGCCGATTCGCCGGTGAGCCTGTCGACGATCAGCCCGTCCCGGTCGACGGGGATGTGGCGCGCGCGGTGTCCCAGCTGCTCGATGAGGGCGGGGTAGTCGGGCTCGGTGGGATCTTCGAAGGCGATCGTGCTCCCGGCGCCGGCGTGGTGGCTCAGGACCTGGCACACCAGCCGGAGCGCCTGCGCGTATCCGGCGCACACCACGATGTGGGCGGGGGTGGTGGCGACTCCGCGAGCCCGGCCGAGGTATTCGGCCAGCGCCTGCCGCAGCTCGACGGCGCCGGCCCGATCCCGGTAGCCGAACGCGGTGTTGGGCGCGGTCCGCAGGACGTGCCGAGTGGCGGCGAGCCACTGGCGTCGCGGGAACACGGCCAGGTCGGGAAAACCCGAGCGAAGATCGATTCCCGGTACGGCCGGCAGCGTCGCGTGCGACGGGCGCGGGGACTCGGCGGGCGGCGCGGGCTGGGGCGCCACGCGCAGGCCCGAGCGCGGCTTCGACTCCAGGTACCCCTCGGCGACCAACTGGTCCAGGGCCTGGGTGACGGTGCCGCGCGAGACCCCGAGGTCGCTCGCGAGCGTCCGCGACGAAGGCAGCCGTGTTCCCGGCGGAAGCCGCCCGCTGCGTACGGCCTCGCGCAGAGCGAGCTCGAGCCCGGCTCTCAGCCCCTCACCCGTGCCGGTCTGAAGATGAAGATCCAAGCCCGATCTGGACCACTGATCCCGCATAAATCTGGACTATATCTCTGAGCCAGATGCCACCTACTTTGAAGGCATGAGGCACCTAGCCATGGCCATCGGGCTCACGGAGTACTTCCTCGGCCAGACCGCCCCCGCGGCGGCGGAGGCGGCGACGGAGGCACAGGCGCGGGCGGATCGATCGGACGGTGACCGGCTGTGGGGCATCGCCCGCTGGGCCCGGCGCGTGGCCTGTCCAGCAGAAGGCGGTGAAGGCGGAACCGGCGCACGACCTCGCGGAGTTGCCCAGGGCAAGGTCCGTTGAGGCGCGGGGAGAGGCAGGGGCGTGGAGCTGGTCATTGCCGGCGTACCGATAGCGCTGGTGATCTATCTGTCCTTCCTGGGCGCCATCGGCCTCTACCACGTCGTGAAGTCGTGGAAGGGCGAGGTCGCGGACTTCTTCTAGCGTTCATCAGGACTTCTGGTGGGACCGGCGGTAGGCGCTGGGGGTGATGCCGTAGGCCCGCCGGAAGGCGCGGGAGAAGGAGGAGGTGTTCGGGAAACCCCACTGGGCGCCGATCGTGTGGATGGGGTGCCGGTGTCTGGCCGGGTCGGCGAGTTCCTCGCGGCATCGTTCGAGGCGGCGTCGCCGGATCAGCGCGGACACCGTGTCGCCGCGGTCTTCGAACAGGGTGTAGAGGGTGCGGAGCGAGACGTTGTGGCGGGCGGCGACGGCCTGAGGTGTGAGCCGGTCGTCGGCCAGATGGTGGTCGATGAAGGCGTCGATGCGGTGCAGCAGGACCTGCCGGCGGGTTTCCGCCGGCAGGTGCCGCCATCTGGCGAGTTGCTGGGCGAGCAGGCCAGAGGCGAGGTCGAGCGCGGTGCGCTCCAGGACCCGCAGGCCCAAGGGTGTGCAGTCGGCGGCATGGGCGTCGATGGAGGTCAGGAACCGGCGAAGGATGGCGCCCAGGCCTTGGCGGGTGCCGAACCGGTGGCCGAGGGCGGCGTCGAGCCGGTCCTGGGGGAGGGGGATCGTGCCACGGGGGATGCGGAGGAGGGTGACCGCTGTGTCGCGGGGGCCTGGCGACCCGGCCGCGTAGGGGTGTGAGGTGTCGAACAGGACCATGTCTCCGGAGTCCATGACGCTGACGGTCCGCCGCTGGGAGATCGCTTTCCGCCCGTGGGTGATCAGCCCGAGCAGGTAGTCTTCCGGATCGCTACGGCGGATCAGGTGCGGCGTACGCCACGCGTGATGGTCGGACTGCACGTGCTGAGACAGTTCGATCCGGCCCAGGCGCAGCACGCGTGCCGATGCCTGGAAGCCCGCGGGGTCGGTGATCCGCAACCGGTGGGGCGCGATGGTCTGCGCCACCACGTCCTGATACCAGTCCGTCCTCTCGCGCGCGGGAACGTCGTCCGTGGCCACCCGTACCCACACAGCCGCTTCCTTTCCCATCGATTAGTGTCCTCCATATACTATCTGTGGGAGACTATAGGTATGCAGGACAAGAGGGCGGAGCCCGACGTTTCCCCGCACATCAAACGGCTGTGGCGCCTTTCCCCAGGACACCAGCGCGGGCGTCCGGCCGAGCTCGACGTGGAACAGGTGGTGCGCACGGCGATGGAGCTCGCCGATCGCGACGGCCTGAGCGGCGCCACGCTGCCCAAAGTCGCCGAGGCGCTGGGATTCACGAAGATGTCGTTGTACCGGTACGTGGGCTCCAAGGATGAGCTGTGCGAGCTGATGGGCGACCTGGCCATCGGCCCGGCGCCCGAGGTCGACGAGGCCGCCGGCTGGCGGGAGGCGCTGCGGCGGTGGACGCTGACCAGCCGCCGGGTCTACGGCCGTCACCCCTGGCTGGCGCAGTTGCCCATCACAGGCCCGCCCGTCGGCCCGAACGCGATCGGCTGGATGGACGCGCTGCTGCGCGCCCTCCGCGAGACCGGCCTCGGCTGGCCGGCGAAACTCGGCATCCTCAACCTCCTGGGCGGATACGTCCGCACCGTCAGCGCCTTGGAGCAGCAACTCACGCAAGGCCGCCTCGGCAGCGGACTCGACCAGGCGCAGAGCGAGCGGGACTACGGGGCGGCCCTCTCCCGCCTGGTGGAGCCGGACCGTTTCCCGGAAGCGGCCAAGCTGTTCGCCTCCAGCGTGTTCCGGGCGCCCGCGGAAGAAGGGGCCGAGGACGAGTTCGGGTTCGGCCTGGGGCTGATCCTCGACGGGATCGAGGCGCTGATCGCCACCGAGGCGGGTATCCGGCATGGATCTCCGTAGGGGATGGCAGCGCGTGGTCATCGCCGTCCTCACCGCCTTGGCCGTGCTCGTCCTTCTGGCCATCGCCGGGATGATGGTCGTTCTACTGGTCGCGGGTCCCGACTGAAGCGGTCGGTCAACGGCTTCTAGGCGTGCCAGAGGGCGGCGAGCCGGCGGGTGGCCAGGCGCTTCGGGACCAGGCGCAGCAGGGTGTCGCGTAGCCACGCCGGCGGACCGGTCAGGGAGGTCAGCCGCGACTGCCGGGCCGCCGCCAGCAGGATGCGGTTGGCGCGGGGACGGCGCTCGGCGTCGTAGCGGCGTAGCCGCTGGACGACCTCTCCCGGTTCGGCGCCGGTCAGATGCCGGGTCACCGCGGCCGCGTCCTCGAAGGCCTGGCTGGCCCCCTGCCCGAGGTCGGGTGACATGGCATGCGCGGCGTCGCCGAGAAGCGCGATCCGGCCGGACACGTACGAGGTGAGCGGCTCGGCCAGCTTGACGATCGGGTCGACGTGGATGGCCTCGGCCGGGGTGTCCGCGATCACTTTGAGCACTCCGGGGTGCCATCCGGCCATCATGGCCAGCACCTCCCGGCGCCCCTCCTCGGGGCTGGGGGGCGGGCCGTCCTGCGGGGTGTCGGTGTACCAGTACAACGAGTCGTCGCCGAGAGGGAACAGGCCGAAGTTCACCCCGGTGCGCCGGTCGACCATGATGGCCGCCAGCAGGCCGTTCTCCTCCGCCTCCGGGCTCCGGGGGAGTGTGCCGCGAAGGTCCATCCGGCCGGTCCGTCCCGGCCCGGGATGGCCGGGGAACAGGTGTGTACGCAGCTTGCTGCGGACTCCGTCGGCCGCGATCGCGGCGTCCACCGTCTCGACGGTACGGCCCTCGCTGATCACCGTGACCCCGTTGGGGCCGGGCTCCAGGCGTTCGATGGGCATGCCGGTGCGTACCACGCCGTCGGGCAGCGGGGCGCGCAGCGACCGGTGCAGCTCCGCCCGGTCGACGACGGCGGCGGCGCCGACCTCCCGCTGCGCCTGGGCCGAGTCGGTGACCAGCAGCGGCCGTCCGCGCCAGTCGCGCAGGCCCGCGTCGGTGGAGGGCATGGACAGCGTACGGACGTAGCCGTCCAGGCCGAGCTGCCGCAACGCCCGGGTGCCGTTCGGCATGATCACCACCCCGGTGCCCGCCTCCCTGAGTTCGGCGCCCCGCTCGTACAGGCTCACCTCGTGACCCTGGCGGTGCAGCCCGACCGCCGCCGCGACTCCCCCCAGCCCCGCGCCCACCACCGCGATCCGCATGCGCCCTCCATTCACTACGGTCGTACTAGTACGACAGTAGCAGTCACAGGAGAGTGAGCATTCTGATGAGGGCGGTTTCCGCCCACGCCTGCCAGGCGGCGTGGCTCCAGCGGCGCTCCGTGACCAGCAGCGTGTAGGTCTCGGGAGACAAGATCGTCAGCGCGATGTCGGCGGCGGTCTCCGGGTCCATGTCGTCGCGCAGCGGCGTCTTGCCCGCCAGGGCCCGGGCGAAGACCCGCTGTACCGTCAGGCGCTGCCGCAGGTTGGTGGCCCAGAGTTCGCTCAGGTCGGGATCGGTGGGCGCCGCGCTGCGTACGACGTCGAGCAGGGGCGCGGCGCGCAGGTAGATGTCGCCCGCCCCCGCGGCCTGGCGGCGGAGCTGCCCGCGCGGGTCGGGGTCGGCGACCGCCTCCCGCGCCCACGGGCGGTCCAGCGTGGGGATCGGCTGGTCGTCGCCGGCGACGGCCCGGTCGAGCGCGGCGGCGAGGATCGCCTTCTTGGTGCCGAAGGAGTAGTAGACGGTTTGCTCGCCCACCTTGGCCGCCGCGGCGATGGCGCCGATGCTCGTCAAGGTGTAGCCGGCGCTGGTGAACAGGTCGGCCGCCGCCGCGACGACGCGTGCCCTGGTGGCCTGTGCCCGTGCGGTGCGGCCGTCCACCTGCTGTGATCTTTCTCCCATCCACTTGACTGTAGCAGCACTACAAAAACATTCTTGTAGCCGGACTACAAAATGAGGTCAGATGAACAGACGCGAAAGCATCAAGCTGGGCGCCCTGGTCGCCGTGTCGGGCGCGGCCTTCGCCGAGAACCAGGTGGTCGCCGCGGGCAAGGAGGTGCTCGTCACCGCCGACCTCATGTTCGACGGCCGGCGCTTCGTCGAGGACGCCGCGGTGCTCGTCAGGGACGGCAAGGTGGTGCGGTCCGGCCCGGCACGGGCGGTGGGCGGGTCCTCGGCCCGCAGGTTCGCCCTGGGTGCGGCGACCATCGCGCCCGGGATGATCGACCTGCACGTGCACGCCACGCACAACCACGTGCCCTTCGACCGGATCCTGCGCCACGGGGTGACCACCGTCCGCGACCTCGGCGGCCACGTGCGGGGCGGCCCGCAAGGACCCGGGCGGCTGCGCTACCTGGGCTCCGGGCCGCTGGTCACCGCGCCGGGCGGCTATCCGATCCCCACCTGGGGGACGGGGCTGGCCGCGGTGGTCACCGGGGCGGACTCGGCTCGCCGTACCGTCTCCAAGCTCGTCGACCAGGGAGCGGCCGTCATCAAGATCGCGCTGGAGCCCGGCGGGGAGTCCGGGGCGCCGTGGGGCGGGGAGCACGCCTCGACGCCTCCGCCGTGGCCGATGCTCTCGCCTGAGACGGCGCTCGCCGTGGTGCGAGAGGCGCACCGGCGCGGACGCAAGGTGAGCGCGCACATCGGCGAGGAGCGCGGGGCCCGTCTCGCGCTGGCGGCGGGCGCGGACGAATGGGCGCACAGCCCCGCCGACCCGCTGCCGGCCGACGTGCTCAAGAAGGCCGTCCGGCAGGGTGTACGCATGATCGGCACCCTCGACACCCAGTCCAGGACCAAGGGGGCGATGAAGAACGCCAAGGAGTTCGTCGCCCTGGGCGGCAGGCTGCTCTACGGCACCGACATGGCCCACCCCGAGATCCCGCACGGGTTCGACTCCCAGGAGCTCAGCCTGATGATGTACGCCGGGCTCTCCCTGGAGCAGGCGCTCGCCGCGGCCACCTCGCTGGCCGGCGAGCACCTGGGGCTGGCGCCGCTCGGCACCCTGCGGCCCGGCGCGCCCGCCGACCTCATCGCCGCCGCCGGGGACATCCGCAAGGGGCACGGCGGCGTGAAGAACCTCGAGTTCCCCCTGCTTGTGATGGCGGGCGGACGTACGGTCGTCACCCCCTAGCCTCCACGCTCTTCATGAACGCGGGCGCTGACGAATCGCACGTTCCTCATAAGGACAGGGCTCGACATGGATATGGGTGTTACCGAACGGACGGAAGAGGCGTGCAGGTCGCGCGATCGGCGGGGAGGAAGCCAGGGATGAACACCGTCCTCATTCTCGGCGGCTACGGCGCGGTCGGCCGCGAAGCCGCCGCCGCGCTCACCGGAGTTCCCGGTACCCGGGTGATCGTGGCCGGCCGTAACCCCGGCCGGGCGGCGCCCATTCCGGGCACCACCGCCATGCGCGTGGACGCCGCCGACCCGGCCGATCTGGACAGGGCGCTGGACGGGGTCACGACGGTCCTGATGTGCGCCGAGATCGACAACGCCCGCGTCGCCCGCGCCTGCCTGAAGAGGGGCATCGGCTACGTGGACGTGTCGGCCTCCCACGACCTGCTGGCCGAGATCGGCGGCCTCGACGACGTGGCCCGCGCGTCCGGCGCGACCGCCGCGCTCAGCGTCGGCCTGGTCCCCGGGGTCACCAACCTGCTGGCCCGCGTCTGCGCCGAGCGTTCACCGGCCGCGGAACTGCGCGTCGGCGTCCTGCTCGGCTCTGGTGAACACCACGGCCCGGCCGCGATCGCCTGGACCCTGGACGGGCTGGGCGCCCTTGACGGCTCCTGGACGATGAACTTTCCCGTGCCGTACGGCTCCCGCGTGGTCCACCGCTTCCCGTTCTCCGATCAGTACACGTTGCCAGGGACGCTCGGCGTGCCTGCCGTACGCACCGGGTTGTGCCTGGACTCCCGGCTGTTCACCAGACTGCTGGCCGTGGCCGGCCGGCCCGCGGTCGCCCGCCTGCTGCGCCGGAAGGGGGTCCGCTCCCTGCTCCTCGGCGCGCTGGCGAGGTTCCACTTCGGCGGCGACGGGTTCGCCGTGACCGTCACCTCGGGCAGGGGCGGGGCGTCCTTCAGCGGGCGGCGGCAGAGCCGCGTCACCGGCCGCGCCGCCGCGCTGCTCATCCGCGACCTGCCCGCGCTACCGCCCGGCGTCCGGCACATCGAGCAGCTGGTGGACCCGATCGCCTTCCTGTCCGAGCTCGCGAGCGACGGCTTCGACCTCCGGATCGACGACGGCCCGTGACACCCGGTCGGGCGTCGGATCGGAACCGTACCGTGGCCACCGCCATTACGATGACGCGGCGTGAGCGGGTTCGTCCTTTTTCTCCCGCGCCAGCTTGCTCCGGATGACGAGGGCCATCCCGGCCAGCGTGAGCCCCATGCCGGCGACCTGCAGCGACGTCGGCGCCCCGGCCAGGTGCAACAGCGCCGAACTCACTCCCACCAGCGGCGGTACGGCGAGGCCCAGCAGCGCCGAGTAGGACGGTCCGCCGGTCAGCAGGATGCGGTGCTGGAGGAGGTAGACGGGCACGTAGATGACGATGCCCAGGAGCACGAGCATGCCCAGCACCGTCCAGCTGACCCGCTCTCCTGCCGCGACGTCCGTCGCCGCCCAAGCGGCGAGCGGTATCGTCCCGACCGCGAAGATCGGCAGGATGCGTGGCGCCATCGCCCCCTGGTAGCCGCGGTTCGTCCTGCTGAAGTAGAGGCCGTAGAAGGCCATGGAGAACATCGCCGCGAGCGCGACCAGCGCCCCGAGCGCCACGTCGTCGCCGAGCGACCCCGCCAGCCTGGGCACCGTGTACAGCGCGGCGCCGGCGACCGCGATCACGGTTCCGGCGATGGTGCGTGGTGAGGGCCGGGTGCGCAGCATCACGCTCTCGGCGATCAGCACCACGGCCGGGGTCAGGGAGAGGGTCAGCGCGGGCAGCGCCGGTCCGGCGAGGCTGATCGCGACGGTCGAGAGCACCGTGTACGCGGTCACCCCGGTCAGTGCCAGCAGCCCGATCTGCCACCACCGATAGCCCGTGGCCCGGGAGGCGGGCGGCGCGGAGGCGGGCGACCACCAGGTGAGCGCCACCAGGCCCAGGACGGTGAACGCGGTACGGCCCGCCGACACGATCCCGGTGCTCGCGTCGCGCAGGGAGGCCTCCACGACCAGCCAGGTCGAGGCCAGCAGGAGGACCAGCGCGGCGGACTGCCAGATCAGCCGCCCTCTGCCACCGCTCACCGCGTGACGGTTTCGTAGACGGCGCAGGTGCGTTCCACCATGCGGGCGGCCGTGTACAGCTCGCGGTGCCGGTCGCGGGCGCGGGCGGTCATGGCGGCGCCGCGGTCCTCGCGGGCCAGGACGTTCAGCGCGGCGCGGGCCAGCGCGTGCGGGTTGTCGGGGGCGACCAGCAGGCCGTCGACCTCGTGCCGGACCAGTTCGGGGATGCCGCCCACCGCCGTCGACACGATCGGGACGCCCGAGGCCATCGCCTCCAGGATGACGAGGCTGGCCGCGTCGCCGCGGGAGGAGGCGAGCAGCACGTCCGCGCCGATCCCGGCGGTCAGGGCGCCCGGCACGCTGCCGTGGAAACGTACGTGCCCGGCGATCCCGAGAGCGGAGACCAGCCTGTGGAGCAGGGTCTCGTCGGGGCCCGTCCCGACGAGGTGCAGCGTCGCGCCGGGCAGCTGGCCGAGCATGAGCTCGAATGCGAGGACGGCGACATCGGCGCCCTTCTCCGGCGACAGCCGCCCGCAGTACAGCACCCGCGGACCCGCGCCCGCCTCCAGCCGGAAGCCCGACGGCGAGGGGACGTCGACTCCGTTCGGCACATAGTGGACGCGGCCCGCGTCGCCGAGGAACTTGCCGATGGCCCGCTGGGCGAACTCGGCCACGGCGATGACCGGGAAGTCCGCGCCCGTGGCCAGGGCGGCCTCGAGGAACGGGTCCACCGGCTTGTACATGTGCTGTGTGTACAGCAGCGGCGCCCCGATCGCCGTGGAGAGCTCCTGGCCGCGGAACCCGGCGTGCATCAGGTGGGCGTGGATCAGCTCCGGCCGCCAGCCGGCGCCGGCGGCGAGGAGGGCGGCCGGGTCGCCGGGCTGTCCGGGAGCCGGGACCGGGAGCAGAGTCGGGTCGACGAAGACGTCGGCGCCCGCCTCCCGGCAGTGCCCGGTCAGCACCCCGTCGCTCCCGGCCACCACGGCGACCTTCAGCCCGCGGGCGATCTGGTGGGTCACCTGGGTGGCGACGTGGCTGACGGTTCCACCGGTCGTGGGGCCGCACTGCACCAGATGCATGACACGCATGCGTTGCGTCCTTTCCTGTCGGGTCGAGGGGTCAGTTGCCTTCGACGGAGCGGGCCATGAGGGCGTTGCCCGCGGTGAGCCCGCCGTCGACCGTCAGGACCGACCCGGTGATCCAGGCGGCGCTGTCGGAGGCCAGGAAGCAGATCGACGTCGCCACGTCCTCCGGCTCCCCGACCCGGCCCAGCGGGTACCACTTCTTGAGCGCGTCGAAGGTGGCGGGGTTCTTGGCGATCTGCTCGTCCCAGGCCGGGGTGCGGATGGTTCCGGGGCTGATCGCGTTCACCCGGATGCCGTGCCCGCCGTACTCCACGGCCAGTGAGCGGGTCAGCGAGACGATCGCCGCCTTGGCCGCGCTGTAGGAGGGGTGGCCGAAGAAGGCGAAGGCGTTCACCGACACGACGTTCACGATCACGCCGTCGCCACGCGCCATCATCGCGGGCAGCGACGTCTGTACGCAGCGCACCGCACCCTTGACGATCACGTCGAAGTCGGTGTCCCAGAGCCGCTCCGGCGCCTCATGGAAGCGGGGCGGTACCGGGCAGGCCACGATGGCGTTGTTGACCAGCACGTCCACCGGGCCGCCCAGTTCTCGCGCGGCCGCGGCGAATCCCGCGGACACGCTCTCGGCGGACGTGACGTCCAGCCGGAGACCGAGCGCCCGGCCACCGCCGGCGGCGATCTCCCGGGCGAGGTCGGCGGCGCCGGACTCGTCGATGTCGGTGACGGCCACCGCCGCGCCCGACGCCGCCAGCCGCCGTGCCGTCACCCGGCCGACGCCTCCGGCCGCGCCGGTCACCAGCGCCACCCGCCCGCTCAGGTCGAATCGGTCCTGACGTCCGCTCATGCCGCCTCCACCTGTCCGTTGTCGAAGTAGGCCCGCAGTGACTCCTCCAGCTCGGGAATCCGCAGTACGGCGCCGCCGTTCCGTAACGAGCGGGTGGCCAGGTCACCGGCGGCCACGGCCGTGCGCGCGTCCACCGGCGAGGTGTCGGTACGCCCGCCCTCACGCACGAACCGGACGAACTCCTCGATCACCTTCGCGTCCGCCCCGCCATGCCCGCCGACCGGCCCCGGGATGCGGAACTCCGCGTCCCCGGCCGGGTCGTAGCCGCGACGGCTCGAGTTCCACACCCGGATCGTGCCGCCCGGCTCGTCACCGAAGTTCTCCAGCCGCCCGGCGTCGCCGATCACCGTGAAGGAGCGCCAGTAGTCGGGGGTGTAATGACATTGCTGGTACGCGGCCAGCACCCCGTTGCCCAGACGCAGGTTCAACAGTGCCAGGTCCTCGACGTCGATCACCGGGTTGAGGTCACGCTGCCTGGACGGCGGCCAGTGCTCCAGGCTCAGCCAGTTCTCCGCCTTGGGCACTCCGGCGGCGCGCCGCGGCAGGTCGCCGTAGACGGTCAGCCCGCCGAGCGCCTGCACCTCCTCGGTGTGGCCGCCGACGATCCAGTGCATGGCGTCGAGGTCGTGGCAGGCCTTCTGCAGCAGCAGGCTGTTCACCTTGGACCGTTCGGCGTGCCAGTCCTTGAAGAAGTAGTCGCCGCCGTGACCCACGAAGTGGCGGATCCACACCGCCTTCGGGGTGCCGATCCGGCCTTCGAGCACGAGCCGGCGCATCAGGCGTACCACCTCCATGTGCCGCATGTTGTGCCCGACGTACAGCCGGGAGCCCGACTCCCTGGCGGCACGCAGGACGGCGTCGGCGTCCGCCACCGTCGTCGCCATCGGTTTTTCCAGGTAGACGGCCTTGCCGGCGCGCAGCGCGTCGATCGCCACCTGGGCGTGGGTGTGGTCGGGGGTCGCCACCAGTACCGCGTCGACGTCGTCGCGGTCCAGCAGGCGGCGGTAGTCGGTCTCGGCGGCGTTCGCGCCGAAGAAGCCGGCCTCCGTGCGGAGGGTGGTCTCATCCAGGTCGCAGACTGCGGTGATGCGCGATCCGCGGCCTGACTCGCGGTGGGCGGCGACGGCGAGGCTACGCCTCTGTCCCAGCCCGATGGCGGCAATGCGGAGATCGTCCATGCTCTGTCGGCCTCTCCATCACGTTGAGTCGTCAAGGCGTGGTGCCGTTGCGATCAAGATGCCTAATGGTGATTGAAAAGACAAGACTTGAAGCGATTTCGCGCACGGATCGTCATATATGGAGGAGACCATAATTAATGGAGCGGAGCCACCGGCCCGTGCTCCGGGTTGAAGAACCGCTGGTTGAGATGCTCGACCCCGAGGCAGACGGCCCCGATGGCCACGCATTCGTCCCCGAGCGTCGAGGCGCGCAGCTCGGGGGTGCGCAGGCACATCGTCTCCAGCTCGGCGCGCAGCGGTGGCATCAGGACGTCGGCCGAGCGGGAGAACCCGCCGCCGATGACGATCACCTGGGGGTCGACGGTCAGCGTCATGGCGGCGGTGGCCAGGGCGAGCACCTTGACGTAGCGCAGGACCACGTTGAGCGCGGCGGCGTCACCGCGCCGGGCCGCGTCGAAGACGGCCTGTCCCGAGTTTCCCGCGGTCAGCAGGTCGCTGGAGTCGGCCAGGTGGAACAGCGGGTGGAGGCCGATCTCGCCGGCCGCCCCGGTCGAGCCGCGCAGCGGGACGCCGTCCAGGATGATGGCCGCGCCGGCCCGGCGCCCGATGTGCAGGTAGACGATGTTGCGCGCATCGCGGGCGGACCCGCGGCGGCATTCGGCGAGCGCGGCGAGCCGGCTGTCGTTGTCCACCAGGACCTCGCCGGCCAGCCGGCCGGTGAGGTGGCCGGCCAGAGGTACGCCGGACCAGTCGTGGATGGCGCGGGAGACGACGATGTTGCCCTCGTTGTCGACGTAGCCCGTGCTCCCGGCGGTGGTGATCCAGACGTCGGCCGGTGAGGTGCCGGTGGCGGCCAGGCACGCGTCGACGGCCCGGTCGACGGCGGCCAGGCGCTCCTGCCTGGTGTGCCCGGGGGTGATCGGCTCGCGGGAGACGTGCCGGACCTCGCCGTCGAGGTCGCTGATGGCGGCCAGGACCTTGTGCGCCCCTATGTCGAGGCCGAGCACCCGGCCGTTCTCTGCGCGGAAGCGGTAGCGCCGGGCGGGGCGTCCCTTGCCGCCGCCGGTGCTCGGATCCATCTCGGCGACCCAGCCCATGGCGATGAGGTCGCGGACCACTTCCTTGATCGTCGCTCTGGCCAGCTCGGTGTGCTCGGCGAGGCGGGTGAGCGGGAGCGGTCCGGCCCCGCGCAGGGCGGAGACGACGGCGAGGGCGTTGAGCCGCCGCAGCCGCTGGAGGTCGCCACCGCTGACAGCGAGGGTCACTGCGTTGATCCCCTCTTGACGGTTATTAATTGTGGAGTCCACTATAAGTGCGATTTCGGGGATCAGCACTAAGAGACGATCTTGTCACCCCTCGCTGTGTCATCCCATGAGAGAGGTCACATGCTCAAGATTCTTGCCAGCTTAGTCATGCTGCTCGGCCTGGCCGTACCGGCTCAGGCGGCAGCCACCCCGCAGCTCGAGGCGTACTTCACCGCCCCGGGCGTCACCGGCCCCACCGACGACTCGCTGGAGACCAAGCTCACCGGGCTGATCGACCAGGCGGCGCCGGGCTCCACCCTCCGGCTGGCCACGTTCGTGCTCGAACGGGCGGTCATCAAGAACAAGCTCGTCCAGGCCGCGGGGCGCGGCGTGGACGTCCGGGTCGTGGCGGAGAAGACCGGGCACAACGCCCTTCTCGACCAGTTGGCCGCCGATCTCGGTCCGGGCCACGTGGTGCTGTGCGCGGACGCGTGCAACAGCACCGCCAAGGACGTCATGCACCACAAGTTCGCCGTCTTCAGCCGGTTGCTGGACGGCCGGACCGACGTGGTGGCGCAGAGCTCGCAGAACCTCGACGCCAAGTTCGGTGCGCACCAGAACATGCTGGTCAGCTCGGGCGACGCCGGGCTGGCGGCCGGCTATCGCGGCGTCTTCGACAAGCTGTGGTCGCAGCAGATCCACACCTGGGCGGGCTCCTTCACCTCCGACAGCGGCAAGGTCACCGTCTGGATGACGCCACGCGCCGACGACCCGATGGCGGCGGCGATCGACGCGGTCCGGTGCCCGGGTTCGATCCGGCTGGCCCACTCCCAGTTCGCGCTCGACCGCGTCGCGGTCCGGACCGCGCTGGTGAACCGCAAGAAGCAGGGCTGCTCGATCCAGATCTTCGTGCCGGAGGGCAACCAGACGACGGACGTGGCCAAGGAGCTCGCCAAGGACGGCCTCGTCGTTCACACCTTCCGCCCCGGCGGCTGCCACGAGCCCGTCACCACCTGCGACGTGGGCACGCTCCACTCCAAGATCATGCTGACCGAGGACGCGCTGGGCAGGCAGTACGTCTACACCGGCTCGCACAACATCAACATGGGATCGCTGACCACGGCAGACGACTCGTTCGTCAAGATCGACGATGCCGCGATCCACGCCGCCTACGCCGCCAACATGGATCTGCTGTACGAGCAGGCGATCAAGGTCGTGCCCGCCGCGTACCCGGACGCCGCCCTGCAGATGGCGGCCAACGACGCGGCCGACGAGCGCACTCCCAGAGCCTCGACGGAACGCAACGGCTACACCGCGCTCACCTGGGAGAGCGGCGCGCGGGTCTTCGCCAGGATCTACCGGTACGGCAGGCCCGTCACCGCCCCGATCCGCGTCGACATGGGCGGAGCGGGCTGCGCCACCGGCTGGAACCACGTCCAGCCCGCGGCCGGAGTCGACGACGGCGGCAACGCCTTCATCGCCTGGGCCGAGGACGGCGACTGCCGCGGCGAGCACAACATCGCCGTGCGCAGGCTCTCCGTCACCGGCCAGCTCGGCGTCACGATCTGGGTCAACCAGCCGGAGTGGCGCGGTGACCAGACGCGGCCCCGGATCGCGGTCACCGGTACCGGGGCGTTCACCGTGGTGTGGGAGGACGCTCACACCTCGTCCGTCCGCGCCGCCGGATACTCCTCGGCCGCGACCCGGCTCTGGGGCCCGGACGAGGCCGGCGCCGGCAACCGGCCCGACGTCGCGGTGGACGCCTCCGGCGTCGCCACCGTGGTCTGGCAACAGGCCCCTCACGTGTACGGCAAGCGGCTCGGCACGAACGGGGCCGTGGTGGCCGGCCGTACCCAGATCAACGCCAACAACGCGGGCCAGCACCTCGCACCGGCGGTCGCGACCACCTCGTCGGGAAACAGCGTGGTGGCCTGGAGCGACAACCTCGGCGGCATCTGGCGGGTGCGGACCCGTGGATTCACCCCGGCGCTGGCCGGCCGGTTCGCCGAGAAGCCGGTGAAGAACGGCCGCTACACCCTCGGCGACCAGGCCGACGGCAACCTGGAGTACCCGCCACTCTGCCACCTGAACGCCTGCGCCGTGCAGGGGACGCCGTCGATCGCCGCGGAGCCGTCGGGAAGCTTCGTCGTCGGCTGGACCGAGACCGACCTCTGGAACCAGGACCGCACGCACGAGGTGTACGCCAAGGGCTTCAACGCCGACGGCTCCGCGACCGGACGCTTTCCCGCCGAGCGCATGAACCCGAACACGGTCGGCAACCAGTTCGCCACCGCGGTCAGCGCCGGGCCGGGCGGATTCACCTACTTCTACACCGAGGACTTCAACGTCAACGGCTACGCGGACATCGTGGCCAGAACCGGATTCACGAACACTTCCCCCTGAGGTCCTCCGACACCACGTGATCGGCTTCCGCGCCCGGGTCGGCGGGCTTGGCTGAGCGCGTGGCGAACCACCCGGCGACGGCCGCCAGGACAGCTCCGGCCGCGGCGGCGACGAAGGCGGCGGGGTCGCCGCCCGCCGCCCCGTTGCCGCCCGGCCCGGTGAGCTGGCCGGCGACGGCGGTGCCCAGCCCATAACCGGCCCACATGAACGTGTTGAGCCAGGCGAAGACCTCCGTGCGGTAGCGGGCGGGCGCACGGTCGGCGAGCAGCGCCGGTACGACGGCGTCGCGCGGCCCCGTCGCCAGCCCGACCAGCGTGATCAGCACGGCGAGCGTGACGAACCCGGGCGCCCAGCCCGCCCCGAGCAGGAGGAGGGACTCGGCGAGCGAGAACAGGACGAGAAAGCGGCCGGAGGCGATCGGCCAGGACCGCGCGCCGTACCCGAGGGTGCCGACGAGGGCCCCGGCAGACAGCAGGCCCATCAGGACGCCGGCGGAGGCGGCTGAGCCGAAGGCGTCGGCCGAGGCGACCGCGCCGACGCGCAGGCAGCCGAAGGTGAACGTGCCGGACGCGGCGACGGCCAGCAGCAGGAGAGTGGGCCGGTGGGTGAGCGGTCCGGCCAGGCGGAACCTGCCCGGTGCCGCGGGTTCCGCCTGCCGTACCGCCGGCGAGGTCAGGAGCAGCGCGGTGCCGAGCAGGACCGCGGCGCCGGCGGCCGCCACCACGTTGTGGGCGGAGACCGCGAGGGTCAGCAGCGGCACGAGCATGGGGCCGGCGATGAACATCATCTCGTTGACCGCGTTGTCGGCCGCGTACGCCGCGGGCAGGCGGGCCTCGGGGACCAGGCGGGGCCAGGCGCCCCGGATGACCGAACCCGCGGGCGGAGTGGTGGCGCCGAGCAGGACCGCGGCGCCGATCATCAGGGCGGGCGGGGTGAGGAGGAGCAGGGCGTAGGCCAGGGCGTGGGCGGCCAGGTAACCCTTCAGCGCCCGGCGCGGGCCGTACCGGTCGGCGACCCGGCCGCCGAGCGGCGCGCACAGCGCCAGTGCCAGCGCGTGGCCGGTGAGGACGAGCCCGGCGACGGCGTAGGAGCCCAGCCTGTCGACCGCGGCCAGCAGCAGGGCAAGGCTGAGAACGGGCGTGCCCAGCTTGACGATGAGCCCGGCGGCGAGCAGGCGCGGGACACCCGGACAGGCGAGCAGGTGTCGGTAGGGTGCGAGCATGGCGACTCCGTTACCATCTAACTGGACTACACCCATAACATAGGGAAGGGGTGTTACTAGTCAAGTGGAAATAGCCTGTAACGTGACACGGCAGGCTCCGCTGCTCGCCGAACTGGTCAACCTGGCGACGGCGCGCCTGCGGGGCGGCGCCTCGGTGGTGCCGCCGGTCGGCGCGGACCTGGCGGCGGCGTTCGCCGCGGGACTCGGTGACCGGACGGCCGCGGCGGTGCTCGCCGTACCGGATGCCGGGCCGCGCCTGGCCGAGCTGGCCACCGAGCTGCGGCAGGCCCTCCTTGCCGCGAGCCCGGCCGATCAGGCCGCCCGCGTCAATGCCATGATCGCCAGGTACGGCGCGCAGCCGTACCTGGTCGACGATGTTGGCCAGCCCTTTCACCTGCACTTTCACGGTTCCGGTGGAACCCCGGTGGAGGCTCTGGGCGGTGAGTTCGCCATGGTGCTCGCCCTTGTGGTGGACGGCTACGGGCCGGATCGTTTCGGCGAGTGCGCCGCGCACCAGTGCGAGGCGGTCTACATCGACCTGACCCGCAATGGGTCGCGTCGTTACTGCAGCGCGGCGTGTACCGCTCGTGCCAAGACCGCCGCCTACCGCGGCCGCCGCCAGGCTTGAGCCACGTCTCTGGTGACCTCTCAGGTGGAGGCGTGGTGACGCAGGGTCGCCGCCGCGGCGGCCAGCAGGACCAGGAGCAGGACGATCGCCATGAAGACCTGCCCGTGCAGGCCGAGAACGAAGACGGTCCGGCCGGCGAACTCCGGGTCGTAGGTGGCGGTGCCGGGGAACAGGAGCGCGCCGATCATGCCGAGCCAAGGGACGGCCAGGATGGCGGCGGCGTGCAGCAGGGAGTTCCGGCCTCGCCGGAGGGCGAGGGCCAGCCCGATGATCCCGAGGAGCACGGTCATCACCATGTATTGGGCGTCGTGGAACTTGGCGTGCGGTGGCCAGGCCGGGTTGAAGGCGTGTTGTGCCGCGAGGTCGGGGATCACCAGGTCGGCCAGCACGGCGCCGACCGTGGTGATCACGGCGACCAGGACGATCAGGATTCGGGGGAGGGGCATCACGTGCATTCCTCTTAGAGCATCTAGTTTACTTAGAGGCATTAAGTAAACATAGATGCCCTAGGATGTCAATCGCACGGCGCCCGATGCCGGGTCTAGCCGGGGGTCGTGAGGCGTTGCAGCTGGCCTGTGTGGATGCTGCTCACCCATTCCCAGCCGGGCTTGGCCGACGGGCCCACCCGCGGGTCGCCGGGGTCCTGGCCGTCGCGCAGGGCGAGCACGTACGCCCGGTCCAGCTCGATCCGTGCCCGCGCCTGATCGGCTCCGCCGACCGACCCGTGGCCGGGGACGAGGGCGTCGACGTCGCCCGCCACGCCCTCCAGCAGCCGCAACGCCGCGAGGTAGTCCTCGATCGGGTCGGCGGTGCCGTCCAGGTCGAGCATCGGAACCAGGACGTCGGAGAGCATGTCGCCGGCGACGAGAACCCCGCGGTCTTCGACGAACAGCGCCGCATGGCCCGGGGCGTGCGCCCGATGCTCGATGATCCGGACTCGGGGGCCGTCCCAGGGGATCTGCGCGGTTTCGGCGGGGAGGGCGGTGATGAGGCCGTACAGGTCGAGCGGGACCTGGTCGGCGATGCCGGTCGGCTCCAGGTGGGCGGTGATCTCGGCCTTCGCGCCCGGGTCGGACAGCTGGTCGCGGACGGCGGCCGCGCATCGGGCCGTACCGTAGCGAGGGGCCGCGCCGAACAGCGGGTGCCAGAGCATGTGATCCCAATCCGGATGCGTCGAGAAGCCCGCCACGACGGGCTGCCCCAGGTCGGACAGGTCGCTCGCGAGGCAGGTCATCTCGCCGCCCGTGATCCCGGGGTCGATGAGCAACACGCCTGCGCGGCCTTGCACGACAATGGCGTTGCTCTGGACGAACTCGCTCTCGTGGACCAGCACACCCTCGGCGATCCGCGTCAGCACGGGCTCGCCTCCTTTACATCCTGGAGGGCGTAGCGGTGCATCGTGACGCCGTGCTCGAACGTTCGCTGCTCGATCAGGTCGAGCTCGATCGGCATGTCGTAGTCGTCGAAGAGCGGCCTGCCGAAGCCGAGGATCGCGGGGTGGGTCCAGAGGAGCAGTTCGTCGAGCAGCCCGGCCCTGAGCAGTTGTGTCGCGAGCGTCGCGCCGCCCACGCTGATGGTGCCGTCGGTCCCGGCCCGCAGGGCGGCGAGTCGCTCGATCGCGTCGTCTCCGCCGATGATCCGGGTGTTGTGGCCGGCGCCGCGCCGGGTGCGTGAGACGAGCACCTTGGGCTTGGCGGTCCAGAGCTCGCCGTACTCACGCATGTAGTCCGGCAGCGACGCGTCCTCGGAGGTGCCGGGCCAGGACTCCTCCATGAGCTCGTAGTAGACCCGGCCGTGGACCATGAGCGCGAGCGCCCGTGTCCGCGCGTTGGCCTCGCGGTGCATGTCCTCGTGGAGGCGCAGCCACTCGCCGGCGCCGTTGTCCCCGGGGACTTGCTCGATCCGCAGGTCGAGGGACACGTTCATCGAATAGACGAAGCGGCCCATCGTCCCCCCTTTCCCAAGAGTGCTTGCATTTTGCAATCACTATAATCAGGGCGAAGTGCCTGTCAAGGAGGAGCCGTGGAACCTCGGTCCGGGTGTCCGGTCAACGCCGCCGTCGAAGTGCTCGGAGATCGCTGGTCGTTGCTCGTGCTTCGCGACATCATCTTCGGCGACCGCCGCTACTTCCGGGCGCTGCTCACCGGGTCGATCGAGGGCATCGCCTCGAACATCCTCGCCGACCGCCTCGTGCGGCTCATCGACGCGGGGATCCTCACCCGCGGCACCGCGGTCCGGGGGCAGCGCGCTCGCTACAGCCTCACGGAAGCCGGCATCCAGACCCTCCCGATCATCTACGCCCTCGGCAACTGGGGCCTCGACCGGCGCCCCGGCAGCGACGAGCTCCGGAGCCGGCAGCAGCTCATGCGCGACGAAGGTCCGGCGTTCATCGAGGAGCTCATGGACGAACTCCGCACCCGCCACCTCGGCGCCCCGCCGAAGCCGCACGAAGGTCCCAGCCCGCTCGAACGTCTCGACGCCGCCTGCGCCGCACGAGAACACGCCGAGTGACAACCGCGGGAGCGCCTACGTCGGCAATGGCCACGCGGTCCCGTCGCCGCGGGGGCCGGCGGGGGAGCGGGTCAGGTGGACGGCAGGCCGTTGGCGGCGGCGACGGTCTGGTACCAGTGGCCGGAGGCCTTGACGGTTCTGCGCTTGGTCTGATGCTCCACGTGGACAAGGCCGTAGCGCAGTCCAGCCCGGCATGGTTGACGGTGCCCGTGCCCTCGGGTAGCACCCGGGCCCAGCTGATCCCGAAGTTGTGGGAACCGAGCCCGAGCCGGCGCATGAGCCGCAGGTCGTCGCGGTAGTGCCGGTAGAAGTCGGGTCCGTCCTCGACGGTCTCGCCCGTCGTCACGTTGCCGGGCGTACGTGACCAGGGGTGCCAGATGGAAGGGCCGCCGCCGTCGGCGAGCGGCGCTCCCTCGTTCTGTACGCCGTTGGTGCCCGCGCCCCACAGGAAACCTCGCGGGAAGGCGTAGCCGAGGGATGGGTCCACGTGCTGCATTTCGGTCATCATCTCCTTCTGGGAAGGGAATCACGACCCAGACGTTAACCCTGGAAGGCTCTCCTTCGCCTATGGCAGGTTGGCGATGCCGCCGAGGATGAGGGCGATGCCGGCGAGGAACTGCTCGCGGTCATCGTGCTCGCGCATCTGGCCGCTGATGGCGTGCATGAACGGGTAGCTGGCGGGGTCGAGTTCCTGCCACGCCGTCGACGTCGCCTCGAAGAACTTCTCGCGGTCGGTCTCGGCGTCTGGGGGGTCCCCTCCCATGCCGGTCTGGCTGACGGCGCCCAGGATGTAGTGCACGAGCGTCGAAGCCGCGACGAACCAGATGGCGTGCGGCACGCCCAAGGCGCGCACCTGCCGGCCGATCTTCTCGAAGATCCCCACGGTCACCGGGCCCCACGGGTTGCGGGTGAGCTGTACGGCCAGCCGAGTCGCCAGCCACGGGTGTACGGCGACCGCGTCGAACAGGCCCAGCGCCACGACCCGGATCTCGTCCTCGGGCGTGGCCGGAGTCCGGGAAGGCTCGGTGGCCAGGGCGGCGGCGACGACGGTTTCGGTCGCGGTGTCCAGCAGTTCCTCCCGGGTGCCCACGTGGTAGTAGATCGCCCCGGATCCGGTGGCAAGGCGCTCGGTCAGTGCCCGGACGGTCAGCCCGCCCTCGCCGCCCGCGTCCAGCAGTTCGATGGCGGTATCGATGATCTGCTCGCGGGAGAGCACCTGTCTGCGCCGCTCTGTCCGGCGCGCTCGCGTTGCCATGTCCCGCATTCTGCCACCTTGGAGCGATGAACCAAGTTGGTATAGTGTTCCAACATGGAACAGCGCACCAAAGATGCAGTCACGATCATCGGCGCCGGGCTCGGCGGACTCACGCTGGCCCGCGTCCTGCACGTCCACGGCATCCCGGCCGAGGTCTACGAGGCGGAGGCCTCGCTGGAGGCACGGTCGCAGGGCGGGATGCTCGACATCCACCACTACAACGGGCAACTCGCCCTTGAGGCGGCCGGTCTGATGGAGGAGTTCCGCGCCATCGTGGTGGAAGGCCGCCAGGCGATACGCGGTCTGGCGCCGGACGGCGCCGTACTGTTCGAGAAAGCCGACGACGGCACGGGCGGCCGTCCGGAGGCGCAGCGCGCGGACCTGCGGCGGATGCTGCTGGACGCGCTCCCGGAGGGCACCGTCCGGTGGGGCCGCAAGGTCACCGGCGCCAGGAGCCTCGGCGGCGGCCGCCACGAGGTGATCTTCGCCGACGGCGGCAGTGTCACCACGAGTCTGCTGGTCGGCGCGGACGGCGCCTGGTCGCGGGTCCGCCCGCTGCTGTCGGAGGCGGTGCCCGAGTATGCCGGCACGTCCTTCGTCGAGACCTACCTGTTCGACGCCGACACGCGGCACCCGGCCGCCGCGAAGGCGGTCGGCGGCGGCATGATGCTCGTCCCCGCGGAGGGGGAGACGATCACCGCTCACCGCGAACGCGGCGACACACTGCACGCCTATGTGGAGCTCACCAGGCCGCTGGCGTGGTTCGACGACATCGACTTCGCCGATCCGGCCGCGGCCGTCACGCGTGTCGTGGCGGAGTTCGACGGCTGGGCGCCCGAGCTCACCGCGCTGATCACCGACACCGACACCCCGCCGGTCCTGCGCCCGCATCACGCCCTGCCCCACCCGCACCGGTGGGACCGGACACCCGGGGTGACCCTCGTCGGCGACGCCGCCCATCTGCTGGCGCCCAACGGCGAAGGAGCCAATCAGGCCATGTCCGACGGCGCCGAGCTCGGCAAGGCTCTCGCCGCCCATCTCGACGACGTCGAGGCCGGTCTCGCCGCGTACGAGCAGGCCATGTTCACCCGCATGAGCCAGGCCGAGGAGGAGACGGCCAAGCACCTGGAGGAGACGTTCGGCGACCTGATCCGCGCCACCGCTACCCCGGGCAGTCTCTAGGGTCGACGCTCTGCCCCGCACCGACGACGGAGATCCGGGCAAGGCCCTCCTGCAGCGCGGCGGTGGTGCACACGATCTGCCGGACGGCCAGCGGGGACAGTTCGTCGCCCGGGGTGGACGGGTTCAGCACCAGGTGGCCGCCCGGCTTGACGGTCGCCGCGATCGGGCCGATGCCGGGCGGGACGTCGGTGGTGAGCCCGCGCGCT
This sequence comes from Nonomuraea sp. NPDC059007, assembly GCF_042740555.1. Taxonomy (NCBI): domain Bacteria; kingdom Bacillati; phylum Actinomycetota; class Actinomycetes; order Streptosporangiales; family Streptosporangiaceae; genus Nonomuraea; species Nonomuraea sp. NPDC059007. Next base: position 244,377 of record NZ_JBHYJD010000009.1, read on the forward strand.
CGTTCCTCCGCGGTGGGGCCTTCCGCCAGCAGCGCGAGGGTGTCCGTCAGGAACATCGGACGGATACGCGGTCGCGTCACCACGCTGAGCCGGCCGTCCTTGACCAGGTAGAGCGTCATCGTCTTGGTCTGTGCCACGCCTCCGCTCGGCGGCTCGCCGGCGGAGATGGGGTCGCTGGGCCGTACGCCGCAGCCGGCCACGGCGACGAGCGACACGAGGCCGGCGGCCAGCACGCGGCGGGAGAGCCCGGGCCTCACGCGGAGTCTCCTTCCGGATCGGGTGCCCGGCGCGGCAGGCGCAGGGTGAACAGGGCGCCGCCGTCCGGGGCGTTGGTGACGGTGAGGTCGCCTCGGTGCAGGCGCGCGTTCTCCATCGCGATGGCGAGGCCGAGGCCGCTGCCCTCGGACCTGGCCCTGGCCGCGCTGGCCTTGTAGAAGCGGTCGAACGCGTGTGGCAGCACCGCTTCGTCCAGCCCCGGCCCGTGGTCGCGTACCTCCAGAGTGATCCAGTGCTGGTCGGCGGAGAGCCGTACCGACACCGGTGGCGCGCCGTGCCGCAGGGCGTTGCCGACCAGGTTCGCGAGGATGACGTCCACCCGGCGCGGGTCCAGCCGGGCCGTCACCGCGGGTGGAAGCTCGGTGTCCACCTGCTCCGTCCAGCCTCGGGCACGCAGGGTCGCGGGCACCAGCTCGGCCACGTCGACCTCGTTCAGCGTGAGGGCCGCGACGCCGGAGTCGAACCTGCTGATCTCGATGAGGTCGTTCACCAGCTCGGTGAGGTTGAGCGTCTCCTGGCTGACCAGCCGTGCGGCCTTGCCGGCGGTCTCGGGCAGCCGGGCCGCCTCCTCGTCGAGGATCTCGGCGACCGCGGCGAGCGCGGCCAGAGGGGTGCGCAGCTCGTGGGAGACGTCGGCCACGAACCGGCGCGCGTCGGCCTCCATCTCACGCAACTGCGTGACGTGCTGTTCCAGCTCCGCGGCGGTGTTGTTGAACGTACGCGCCACGTCGGCCAGCTCGTCGGAGCCGCTGACCGCGATCCTGGTCCGCAGCTCGCCCTCGCCCAGCAGGCGTGCCGCCCGGCCGAGTTCGCGCACCGGGCGCAGCACGCTCCGGGTGGCCAGCAGCGCGAGGAGGACCGCGAACGCCATGGCCGCGCCGCCGATGAGCCAGGAGTTCATGGCGAGCCGGTCGATGCTGCGTTGTTCGGGAAGCAGGCTGCGCGTGGTGTAGATCTCGATGCCGGAGTTCCGCGTCGCCTCCTGCTCGACGATCAGCAACGGCGCGCCGATGATCAGGAAGGGCTTGCCGTCCCGCACGACGCGTTGCCACGCGATGGCGCCGCCGGCCACTTCCTGCCGGAGCCCTCGTGAGAGGTCCCCGGGACCCAGGGCGGGCGGCATGTTCCCGCCCGGCCCCGTGCCCCACGGCGGGCCGGGCGGGGCGCCGGGTGGTGGGCCCTCCGGCGGGCCGGCCTGCGCGTACGCCTTCTGGTAGAGGACGAGCGTGGAGCTGTTTCTTTCTGTCATGGTTTCGGCGATCCTGCCGAGCTCGGTCTGGTCCGGCGTCGACGTCCGCAGCGGGAAGAGCGCCTCCAGGCGGCCCTTCATCGCCTGCAGCGCGGCGTCCTGGGCCCGCTGCAGGATGTCGTTGCGGGCCTGGACGTAGATCCCGCCGGCCACCGCCGCCGTGGTGACCACGCACAGCAGCGCGAACGCGGACAACAGCCGGGCACGCAGCCCCAGACTCGGCCGAGGCGTCATCGGCGGCTCACACCGGCCCGAACCGGTACCCGAACCCCCGCACCGTCTGCACGTAGACGGGCGCCGCCGAGTCGTCCTCGATCTTCGCGCGCAACCGCTGCACGCACGCGTCCACCAGCCGCGAGTCACCGAAGTACCCGTGCTCCCACACCGAGTCCAGCAGTTGCTGGCGGCTGTGCACCCGGCCCGGAGTACCGGAGAGTTCGAGCAGCAGGCGCAGCTCGGCCGGGGTGAGCCTGACCGGCACGCCGCGGTTGGCGACCACCAGCCCGGCCCGATCGATGGTCAGGTCCCCGTGCCGCTCCAGCTCCGCCTGGTCCCGGCCGATCCGCCGGAGAATCGCGCGGATGCGCGCCTCGAGCACCCTGGGCTGCACCGGCTTGACCACATAGTCGTCGGCGCCCGCCTCCAGCCCCGCCACCACGTCCATGTCGTCGCCGCGAGCGGTCAGCATGATGATCGGTATCTCCCCGATGGCCCGGATGCGGCGGCAGACCTCGAACCCGTCCATGCCCGGCAACATCAGGTCGAGCACGACGACGTCGGGAGGGTCCGTACGCAGCCGGTCCAGACCTTGCTCGCCGGACTCCACCGCGCCCACCCGATGCCCGTGCCGGGTCAGGGCCAGCTCAAGGCCCTCCCGCACGGCCGGGTCATCCTCGATCAACAACACTCGCGACACGCCGCCGAGTACCACAGCACGCTCCGTAACTCGTCCGCCGGTCAACTCCATCCACTGTCGGCCGGTCATGTCCCCGGCTCGTCCGCGCCATGTCATGGTTGTGTCACGGTCCCGCCGGCGGTGGCCGCCGTCGTCAAACGGTGACAAACGACAGACGACGCACACACATTCGGCGCCAATCGTAGTTCGTCATGAACGAACCACGCACCATCCCATCCCGGCCCCGAGATCGGCTGTTCGCCGTGGTCACGCACGTGCTCGCCGTACTCCTGCTGCCCGTGGCGCTCGCCCGCGACCCCGGCCGGGCCCGCGAACTGGCCTGCGGCTGGGCGTTGCGGATGCGCTTCCCCGCCGAGGACCTCGCCGGGCTCACCGAGGGCGCCCTGGCGGCGTTCACCGCGGCGCGCACCGAGGCGTTCTGGCGTCACGGCCAGCTCATCGGCCTCACCTCGGGACACCGCGATCCCGTTGTCCAGCAGCGGATGTTCGACGACGAGGTACGCCGCACCGGCTCCCCGGCCCTGGCCCGCATGCTCGTGCTGCCACCGGCGGAATCCTGCCACGTCAAGGGCATCGCGCTGGACGTACGCCCCCACGAGGGCGCGCACTGGCTGGAGGAGCACGGCGCCCGCTACGACCTCTACCGCATGTACGACAACGAGTGGTGGCACTTCGAGCACCACCCGGAGCGCCGCGGCATACCACCACGACGACGGCCCCACCCCGGCGTGGCCCACATGAGCGGGAACGGGAACCGGTATGTCAGCGGGGAGTAACGAACTGCTGGGACGCCGCCTGCGAGCGGCACGCGAGACGGCGTTCGTGGGGCGCGAGGAAGAGCTCGCGGTCTTCACCACGGCGTTGTACGGCGGCGGCACCAGCGTCCTGTACGTGCACGGTCCCGGCGGCATCGGCAAGACGGCCCTGCTACGGCGATTCGCCCGCGAGGCCGCGGCGGCGGGCCGGCCGGTGTCCATGGTGGACGGGCGCGTGCCGGATCTCCGCGAGACGGACGCGGTGCTGCTCGTCGACGACTTCGAGCGCCTGCAAGGCTTGGAGGAATGGCTGCGCGAGCGGTACCTGCCGCGGCTGCCCGTGGGAGCGCTGGTGGTGATCGCGGGTCGCAACCCGCCGGACCTGCGGTGGCAGGTGGATCCCGGATGGGCGGGGGCGCTGGAGGTGCTGCCGCTGCGCGACCTGCGGCCCGGAGACGCGCGGGCCCTGCTGGACTCCAGCGGGGTGCCCGCCGAGTCGCGCGAGCCGCTGCTGGCCTTCGCCGGTGGCCATCCGCTGGCGCTGCTGCTCGGGGCGGCCGTGGCGGTGAAGGACGGCGGGCGGTGGACGCCGGATCAGGCCATGGTGGCCACGTTGCTGGATCACCTGGTGGGCGAGGTGCCTTCGGCGGCGCACCGGCACGCTCTGGAGATCTGCGCGCACGCGCACACCACCACGGAAGACCTGCTGCGCGCGGTCGTGCCGCAGGACGCCGGGACGTTGTTCCGGTGGTTGCGGCGGTCGCCGTTCGTGTGGTCGGGCCGGCTCGGCCTGTTCCCGCATGACGTGGTGCGGGAGGCCCTGGAGGCGGACCTGCGATGGCGGGATCCCCAGGGGTACGCGGCGATGCACGACCGCGTCCATGCGCACCTGTCGGACAGGGTGCGCACGGTGAGCGACGCGGACGTGCCCGGCGCGGTGGCGGCACTGCTCTACCTGCACCGCGACACCAGGGCACCGGACGAGGGCCGGTTCCGGGAGGAGCCCTTGCGGGAGGAGGACGTCGGCACGCTGCTCCGGGTGGCGGCCGGAGCGGAGAGCGCCGCCTTCTGGGCCGAACGTCAGCCGGAGGCGTTCCGGCTGTATCGACGGACCGGAACCGGCGAGCCCGTGGCTTTCTCCGCGTGGCTGCGGCTGGCGGAACTCGACGAGGAGGAGCTGGCGGCCGACCCCGTCGTGGCCATGGCGTGGGCGCACGCGCGTGCCACCACGCCGTTGCGCGCCGGTGAGCATCTGGCGATCAGCCGGACGTGGGCGCTGCCGCCGTATCGCGGAAACTCGCCGGTGATGGACCTGATCCAGTGCCGGGCGATCGGCAACTGCCTGCGGTCCGAGCGGATGGCATGGTCCTTCCTGGAGCACGCGGAGCGCCTCGGGATGCGGGAGATCTCCGATGACGCGCACACCCTGTTCGCTCACGACTGGCGCGCGGTTCCGGCGCGGGCGTGGCTGGAAGGAAGGAACCAGCGGCCCACCGTCGCGACACTGGAGGTGCTGTCCCAGGCGGAGTTCGCCGAGGCCGTCCGCCAGGCGTTGCGCCGGCTGCCGCGCAAGGACGCGCTGGCCGACTCCCCGCTGACGCGCACCAGGCTGATCGCCGGGCGGACCGGCGAGAACCCGGCCACGGCCCTGGGCGACCTGCTCCGCCAGGCGATCGACGACCTGGCTGAGGACCCGCGCTCGGCCAAGCTCCACCGGGCGCTGTCCGTCACGTTCCTGCGCGGCACGCCCACCCAGGAACTGGCCGCGGAACGGCTCGGCCTCCCGCTCACCACCTACCGCCGCCATCTGAGCGCCGGCATCGAACGCGTCCGCGCCGGCCTGTGGCACCGGGAGCTGTATGGCACCTGAACCGCAGGTCAGTCGGCGAGCGCGAAGCCGGCCGCCGCCTCCGCGTGCAGCCGGGCGCTGGGCAACACCGGAATGGGGCTGTCCTTCTCGCCGATCAGCAGCTCGATCTCCGTACAGCCCAGGATGACGCCTTCGGCGCCGTCGTCCGCGAGGTCATCGATGATCTTCCTGTACGCCTCCCTGGACGAGTCACGGAGCACCCCGCGCACCAGTTCGTCGAAGATCACGCGATGGACCAGTTCCCGCTGCTCACGCCGGGGGACGACCACGTCGAGACCGTGGGCGGCCAGCCGGTCGCGGTAGAAGGGCTCCTCCATGGTGAACCGGGTGCCCAGCAGGCCGACCCTGCGCATGCCCCTGGCGCGGATCTCGGCGCCCAGGGCGTCGGCGATGTGCAGCACCGGGACGCTCACCGCCCGCTCCACGTCGTCGCTGACCCGGCTGAAGGTGTTGCTGCAGACGAGCAGGAGGTCGGCGCCGAGCTCCTCCAGGCCGCGGCCCGCACCGGTCAGCAACGTGCTCACCTCCTCCCAGCGGTCGGCGAAGATGAGATCCTCGACGGTCGTGTAGTCGACCGACCAGATGAGGCTGTTGGCGGAATGGCTGCCGCCGAGCCGCTCGCGTACCCGCTGGTTGATGATCTGGTAGTAGACCACCGTCGACTCCCAGCTCAGCCCGCCGATGAGACCGATCGTGCGCATGGAACTCCGTTTCACTGAATCGCCAGGGCCCGGGCGCAGACACCGAGGCCGATCTCGCTGGAGGCCTTGACGAACACCACGTCCCCCGGTTCGAGAAGCGCGGTGGCCAGCCTGATCGCATCGGCCACGTCATCGGCGGTGTGGACGGCCACGCCCTGGTCCGAGGACTCCGCCGCCTCCGCCAGCGCGAGCGGATCCCCCGCTCCGACCGCGATCAGCACGTCGAAGCGGAGGCCGGCGACCAGCCGGCCGATCTCCGCGTGCCGGGCGCGCGAGGCCTCCGCCTGCTGTCCCATCGCGCCGAGCACGGCGACGGTACGGCGGGCGCCGGCCAGCGCCTTCACCGCCCGCAGCCCGGCCCGCATGGATTCGGGGCTGGCGTTGTAGGCGTCGTTGACGACGGTGACGCCGTCCGGTCGTTCGACGATCTCCAGCCGGCCCGCCGAGCGCCGCCGGGCGGCGTTCAGCCCATCGGCGATCTCGGCGGCGCCCAGGCCGAGCGCGGTGGCGACGGCGGCGGTGGCCAGGGCGTTGCCCACCTGGTGCTCGCCGATGAGACCGAGCTCGACCGCGGCGCGGCCGGACGGCGTCACCAGCTCGAACGCGGCTCGCGCGCCATCGGTCATCCGCACGTCTTCGGCTCGCACCTGTGCCTCCGGCGCCCTGCCGTACAGCAGAATCGTGGCCCTGGTGCGACCGGCCATGCCCATGACGTACGGGTCGTCGGTGTTGAGCAGGGCGAACCCGTCCGCCGGAAGCGCCTCGACCAGCTCGCCCTTGGCCTCGGCCACGTCGGCGGGCCCGGTTCCCAGACGTTCCACGTGCGCGCTGCCGACATTGAGCACCAGCCCGACCTGGGGCGGCGCCAGCCCGGTCAGGTACGTCAGGTCGCCCTTGCGGCCCGCGCCCATTTCCAGCACCAGGTATCGGGTGGTGGCGTCGGCGCGCAGCACGGTGAGCGGCAACCCCAGCTCGTTGTTGAACGACCGGTCGGTGGCGACCGTCGCGGCGTGCCGTTCGAGCACCTGGGCCAGCAGGTCCTTGGTCGTGGTCTTGCCCACGGAGCCGGTCAGGCCGATCACGGCCGGGCTGATCTGTTCGAGCAGGTGCTTGGCCAGCAGGCCGATCGCGAGCTGGACGTCCTCGACCACGAGGGCGGGCACGCCGACGGGCCTTGAGGCCAGCACGGCGACGGCGCCCACCGCGACGGCGCCGGCCGCGTAGTCGTGACCGTCGACGTGGGCGCCCACCGTAGCGACGAACAGGCCGCCGGGCACCACCTCACGGGAGTCGACCGCCGCGGGCGCCGTCACCGTCGCCCGCGGGTCGGGCACGTCACACAGGCGGGCGCCGACGACCCGCGCGATCGTGTCCAGGGTCATGGGGATCATGAGCCGCTCCTGGCGAACGCGAGGTCGATGAGCCTGCGCAGCAGGTCGGGGTAGGGGACGCCGCTCGCGGCCCACGTCCTGGCGTAGACAGAACGGGCGGTGAAGCCGGGCATCGTGTTGATCTCCAGCACGTACAGGCGTCCCGTGTCCTGCTCGTAGAGGAAGTCGACACGGGACAGGCCGTAGCCGCCGATCGCCCGGAAGGCGCGCAGGGACAGCTCACGCACGTCCTCGGCCACCCGTTCCGGCAACTCGACGGGGATGGTGGCGATCTCGGCCTGGCTGAGGTACTTGGCCTCGTAGTCGAGCCACTCGCCGGGCACGATGAGCTCGCCGGGCACCGAAGCGTCCGGAGTGTCGTAGCCGCCGAGCACGCTGCAGATGAGCTCGCGCGCGCTCACCTCCTGCTCGACGATGACCACCCGGTCGTAGGCCAGCGCCAGATCCACGCCCGCGCGCAGTTCCTCCATGGAGGTGACGCGGGAGATGCCGATGGAGGAGCCCATGGCGGCCGGTTTGACGTACATCGGCCAGTCGAGCGACTTCACCAGATCCCAGGAGTCGGTGGTGGTACGCCATTCGTGCTCGGTGAACCACACGTGCGGAGTGACCGGAATGCCCTCCGCCAGGAAGGCGCGCCGCATCGCGACCTTGTCCATGGCCACGGCTGAGGCCAGGACGCCGCAGCCCACGTACGGGATGCCCAGCGTCTCCAGGTGGCCCTGGATGACGCCGTCCTCGCCGAACGGCCCGTGCAGCGCGGGAAAGACCACGTCCACCCGATCGCGTCGCAGCTCCACCGGCCACCTGCCCTGCCGGTCGATGATGACGGCGACGGGGTCGTACAGATCCTTCGGCAGAGCGTCGAGCACCGCGTGCGCCGACTGCAGCGACACCTCATGCTCCGCGGACGGCCCTCCCGCCAGTACGGCCACGCGTACGCGTTCAGTCACGATCTGATCAGCCTTCCTCAGGGACACGGAGACAGCGCCGGCGCCTCGGTGTTCGGCGTCGCCGGCTCAGCCTGCCGAGTGTCGAGCTTTCGGCCGGCCAGTTCCCAGGCCATTCGCCGTCCAGTTCCTGACCAAAACGCTCAGGGCTCGACCCGCTTCCGGCCAGGCGGAGCCATGCTCGCCGCGGCCCCTTGGCCCGTGAGCGGCTGGGCGCACGACCTTGAACCGGGGGGAACATGCCCGACGCTGATTGACCGGGTTCTGCCCCGCCCACGGAACCCGGTCACCCGACAGAGGCGCCCGCCGGCCGCCCCCACCTAACGTCGCCCGCATGGAACGGACTGAGACGGTACGGGCGACCCGCCGGGAGTGGATCGGGCTGGCCGTGCTGGCCCTGCCCACCCTCCTGCTGTCCCTGGATGTGAGCGTGTTGTTCCTGGCGCTGCCGCACCTGAGCGCGGACCTGTCGCCGAACGGCGCCCAGCTGTTGTGGATCATGGACGTCTACGTGTTCATGAGCGCCGGGTTCCTGGTCACGATGGGCGCCCTGGGCGACCGGATCGGGCGCAGGCGCCTGCTGGTCGCCGGCGCCGCCGCGTTCGGCGTGGCCTCGATCCTCGCCGCGTACTCCACCAGCGCGGAGCAGCTCATCGCCGCCCGCGCCCTGCTCGGGATCGCCGGCGCGACGCTGATGCCGTCCACGCTGTCGCTGATCGGCACGATGTTCGGCGACGCCAGGCAGCGCGGGATCGCGATCGGTGTCTGGATGGCGTGCTTCTCGGCGGGGACCGCGCTCGGTCCCGTGGTGGGCGGGGCGCTGCTGGAGTACTTCTGGTGGGGCTCGGTGTTCCTGCCGGGCGTGCCGGTCATGGCGTTGCTGCTGGTGGCGGCGCCGGTGCTCCTTCCCGAGCAGCGGCCCGGCGCGGCCGGGCGGCTGGACCTGCCCAGCGTGGCGCTGTCGCTCGCGGCGATCCTGCCGGTCGTCTACGGGGTCAAGAAGGTGGCCGAGCGAGGTCTGGGCGCGGAGCCGCTGCTGGTGGCCGCGGCCGGGCTCGCCGTGGGCGTGATCTTCGTCCGCAGGCAGCGCAGGCTGGCGGATCCGCTGCTGGACCTGCGGTTGTTCGGGCATCGCGCGTTCGGCGCCGCCCTGGCGCTCCTGCTGCTGAGCATGATCGCGCTGAACGGCACGGAGTACTTCCTCGCGCAGTATCTCCAGCTCGTCGAGGGGCTGTCGCCGCTGCGCGCCGCGCTGTGGATCGTGGTGCCCGCGCTGGGCATCATCGCCGGTTCGCTGCTGGCCCCGGTGCTCGCGCGCCGGGCGGGCCCGGTGGTCGTGGTGGCGGCGGGGATGGCGCTCGCGACGGCCGGGTTCCTGGCCATCGCACAGGTGGACGGCACGTCGGGCGCGGCCTTCACGGTGGCCGGGTTCACCGTGGCCTTCTTCGGCGTCAGCCCGGCCATGGTCCTGGGCACGGACCTGATCGTCGGCGCGGCGCCGCCGGAGAAGGCGGGTTCGGCCGCGGCCATGGCGGAGACCGGCGCCGAGCTCGGGGCCGCTCTGGGGATCGCGCTGATGGGCAGTGCCGGCGCTGCGGTCTACCGCGCGGGCATCGCGGGTACGGCGGCGCCTGCCGTACCGGGTGGGCTGCTGGAGGGTGTGGCGCGGGAGGCTTTCACGCGGGGGTTGAACACGGTCGCCGGCCTCAGCGCGGTGATCATGGTGTGTCTGGCGGTCGCGGCGGTTCTGCTGCGCCGGGTCCGGGCCGAGGGGTGAGGTCGAGTCCGGCGAGTTCGGTACGGGAGGAGATGCCGAGTTTGGGATAGGCGTTGGACAGGTGGTAGCCGACGGTTCTCGGGCTGAGGAACAGGCGGGCGCCGATGGCGCGGTTGCTCAGCCCGCCGGCGGCCAGCCCGGCCACCTGGAGTTCCTGCGGCGTGAGGCGTCCGACCAGGTCGGCGGCGTCCTGCCGGGCCGGGCGGCTCTCTCCGGCCGCGCGCAGTTCGGCGCGGGCCCGCTCGGCGAACAGCGCGGCCCCGAGGTGCTCGAAGATCGCGAGCGCGGTACGCAGGTGGGGGCGGGCGTCGGCGCGGCGCCGCTCACGCCGTAGCCATTCGCCGTACAGCAGCCGGGTCCGCGCCTCTTCCAGCGGCCGTCCGGCGCCGTGTTCGTGGAGTTCGACGGCACGGACGTAGTGAGTTTCCGGGTGGTCGCCGGCCAGCGCCCGGCAGCGCGCCGCGACGGCGGCGGCCCAGGTGTTGCCGGAGTGCGCGGCCCAGCCGGCGTACCAGTCGCGGGCGGCGGCGGCCTGCTCGGGCCGTCCCGCACGGGCCGCCGCCTCGATCACGTCGGGCAGCGCGAAGAGGGTGAACGGCAGGTGCGCGGCGTCCTCGATCGTCCCCCGCTCGGCGAGGACGTCGTCGTGGCGGCCTAGCCCGAGCGCGAGCAGGCTCGACGCGCCGGAGGTCAGGACCGTTCCGAGACCGGGCCGCTGCGCGCGGCAGCCGGCGATCAGCGCCCGGCACCGTTCCTCGTCGCCTTGGAGGGCGGCGAGGTCGGCCAGCAGGCTGACCAGGTAGATCTCGCTCATCCGGTGGCCGGTGTCGCGGGCGATGCGCAGGCCCTCCTCGGCGTTGGCGAGGGCGTCGTGCCGGTGGCCGAGCAGGATCTGGAAACGGCTCAGGGTGCACAGTGCCAGCGGCAGCACCCCGATCGCCCCCTGTTCCCGGCAGGCGCGCACCAGATCGCCGGCCAGGCGCAGGCCGCCGGCGTCGTCGCCCAGCGCCCAGTACCAGGAGGGGACGAGCGCCGTCTCGCGCAGCTGTGAAGAATCGGCGAGGCCGGTCAGCTCGCGCAGCGCGCGTACCCCGTCGGCGATGTCGCCGCCGAACCCGATGGCCATGCGCGCCAGGGCGGTGGCTCTGCGGGCGTGGGGTGCGCGGCGGCCCATCCGCTCCGCGGTCTCGCGTACGGCGGGCAGGTCGCCGGCCACGATCGCGGAGTCGACCGCGCGGAAGAGCAGCGAGTCGGCCAGTTCGGCGTCGAGGCCCGCCGCGAGCCCGGCCGAGGTCAGGATCCGCCGGGCGGAGGCAGGACGGTGGTGCTCGTCGGCGACTGTGGCGCGGATGGCGGCGGCCCGCGCGAGCATCACCGGGTCGGCCCCGGACTCGGTGGCCCGTGCGGCGAGGGCGCCGGCGTGGTCGAGGCGCCCCGCGTCGGTGGCCGCCTCGGCGGCGGCGAGCAGCAGCCGCTCCCGCCTGCCGCGGTCCTCGCTCAGCGCGGCGGCCCGCTCGTAGGCCGCGGCCATCGCCGCGTAGCCGCCTCGGGCGCGGGCGCGTTGCGCGCTGTCCTCCAGCAGGGTGGCGACGTGCTCGTCCGGTCCGGAGCTGATCGCGGCCAGATGCCACGCGCGCCGGTCGGCGTCGGCGGCGCCGAGCTTCTCCGCCAGCGCGCGGTGCGCCTCCAGGCGCAGGGCCAAAGGAGCGCTCTGGTACGCGGTCGCGCGTACCAGCGGATGCCGGAACGTCAGGCGCCCCTCGGTGAACAGCAACAGGCCGGCCTGCTCACCGGGCGCCACATCCGTGAGGGAGGCGCCCAGCCGCGCCGCCGCGCCGAACACCACGGCGGGGTCCGCGGTGTCGTCGGCCGCGGCCACCACCAGCAGCCGTCGCGTGGCCGCCGGAAGGTCCGCGATCCGGTGGGCGAAGGCCCGGCGCAGCCCGTCGCCGGGTCCTCCGGCGGGTGGCGGGCCGTCGTGGAGGTCCACCGGGAGTTCCAGCAGCGCGAGCGGATTGCCTCGTGCCTCGTCCAGGATCTGGTCCCTGACCTGCGGCGCGAGACCGGCGGCGCGCTCGGCCAGCAGGCTCGCGGCGGCGTCGCGGTCCAGTCCGCCCACGGTCAGCTCGGGCAGGCCGGGCGCGGGGAACCCCGACGGGTGCTCGTCACGGGCGGCGAAGATCATCGTGATGCCCTCGGCGTGCAGCCTGCGTGCCGCGAACAGCAGGACCTCGGCGGAAGCGTGGTCCAGCCAGTGGGCGTCGTCGATCAGGCACAGCAGAGGGCCGTCCTCGGCGAGGTCGGCGAGCAGGGTCAGCACCGCGAGGCCCACGAGGAACCGGTCGCCGTCCGCGCCCGTGCCCAGCCCGAGCGCGGCGCGCAGTGCGGCGGCCTGGCGTCCGGGCAGCGCGTCCACGCGGGCGAGGTACGGGTGCAGGAGGAGGTGCAGGCCCGCGAACGGCAGCTCGCTCTCGGACTCGATCCCGATGCCGCGCAGGACCCGAGCGGTTCCGGCGACGTCGACGGCGTGCCGGAGCAGCGCCGACTTCCCGATGCCCGGCTCGCCCCGCAGGACCAGCGCTTCGCTGTGCCCGGACCGGGCGCCCGCCACCAGCCGCTCGATCACGGCGGTCTCCCGCTGCCTCCCCCAGAGCATGACGAACAACCTACTGCTCCCCGGAGAACGGGCAGAGCTACAGGCGCCCCGCCCGGCGGCGATCCTGCCGGACGAGCCCCATCGCATGCGAACGCTCGTTGCATCAGTACGCCTTCCACGCGAGCCGCGCAGGACGAGGCCCTGCGGCGAGGTCCACGCGACGGTGCCGGCCGCCACCAGGGTCAGGGCCACGATGGCGGTCGTCAGCAGGTAGGCCGTCGCCACCCACGAGAAGTGCTCCCGCCCAGGTCACCGTCGTTCCCGCGGCGGCCGTCACGGCGCGCGTACCTGCGGATGATCACGACGCCCGCGGGGATACCTTCTGGTGGTAGGCCAGGAATCCGGCGAGGAGCAGGACGAGCTCGCCCGGCAGGACGAGGCCGAACAGCACCGACTCGGCGGTGACGAGCACGCCCACGACGACGTACAGCCATCCGGGGCTCACTCCCGTGAGCGCGTCGATCAGCCGGCGATCCACGCCGGTTCTTCCCCCGTCACGTTTCCGCTCACCAGGTGACCGGAAGGGCCTGCACGTTGTGTGAGACCGAGTTGACGCGGAACACGACGTCCTCCCTGGGCACGGCCAGCCGCAGGCCGGGAAACCTGCGCAGCAGCGCCGGGAAGGCGATCCGCATCTCCGTCCTGGCCAGGGGCGCGCCGATGCAGTGGTGGATGCCGTGGCCGAACGCGATGTGCGACACGGTCTCGCGGGTGATGTCGAAGACGTCGGGCTTGCCGGCGAGCGTGTGGTCACGGTTGGCGATGGCCAGCGAGCAGACGACCGCGCTGCCTGCCTTGATCAACCGGCCGCCCAGGGTCACGTCCTCGGTCGCGGTCCTGATGATGGGGATGCTCACGACGGACAGGTAGCGCAGCATCTCCTCCACCGCCTGTTCCACGGCTCCGCGCCGGTCGCGGACCAGGTCGGCCTGTTCGGGATGGTCGAGCAGGAGCAGCGTGCCGAGGCCGAGCATGGCGGCGGTCGTCTCGTGTCCGGCCAGGAGCAGCAGCGCGCCGATCCCGGTCAGTTCCTCGTCGGTGATCTCGTCGCCGTGCTCGCGTACCAGCATGCCGAGCAGGTCGTCGCCGGGGTCGGCACGCTGGAGGGCGACCAGCTTGGCCATGTAGGCACGTGACTCGGCGGAGATGGCGACCCTCTCCTGGACGCCGCGCCGGAAGTCGAGCTGGGCGCTGCTGCGCTCCTGGAACTCGTCGCGGTCTTCGTACGGGACGCCGAACAGCTCGCAGATCACCAGGGACGGCAGCGGCAGCGCGAACGTCTCGATCACGTCGACGGGCCCGCCGCCGCTCTCCATGGCGTCGAGCAGGTCGTCCACGTATCGCTTGATACGCGGCACCAGGGCGTGGATGCGCCTGACGGTGAACTCGGGGGTCAGCAGGCGGCGCAGCCGGGTGTGCTCGGGAGGGTCCTCCTCGATGAACCAGCCGGGAGATCTCATGCTGAGCCGGGCCGCGGACTCCTCGCCCAGGGACGCGGCCTGCGCCCCGCCGGTGCTGCTGAACAGGGCGGAGTCGCTCAGGACCCGGCGTACGTCCTCGTGGCGGGTGACGAGCCAGGCGGGCATGGACCGGAGGCCGATCGGCAGCCGGTACTCGGCGACGGGGGCCTCGTCGCGGAGCTGGTAGAGGGTCTCGCCGGGGTGGTAGCCGTCGCGTTGCACGTGGAGGGCCATGGACTGTCCTTTTCTCGCACGAACATGAGTGAGAGTCGACTCTCGTTTATGGCTGATTTCGACGGTAGCACAACTGGGAGCCAGCTCTCACTCAGGTAGGATGGGCTCCGTGAACGCCGAAGCTCCGCGCAGACTGCGCGCCGACGCCGCCCGCAATGTCGAACGCATCATCGTCGCCGCGCGTGAGGTCTTCGCCGAGCAGGGCGCGGAGGCGCAACTCGACGACATCGCGAGACGGGCGGGGGTGGGACAGGCGACGCTCTATCGCCACTTCGCCAACAAGGAGGACCTGATCCTGACGATCGTCAGGCGCAGGTTCGACGAGGACGTCGAGCCCGCCATGCATCGGGCGCTGGCCGACCCCGATCCCTGGTCGGGCATCGTGCTGCTGCTCGAAACGGTGCTGGAGGTGGCGGCGGGGGAGCGGGCGACGTTCGCCGCGGCGAGAGGTCCCGCGGCCTTCCTCGGGCTCGCCTCGCAGTACTTCGACTCGCTGACGGTACTGCTCGGCCGCGCGCAGGAGGCGGGGCTGGTGCGCGCCGACCTGACGGGGGAGGACGTGCCCAGGTTGTTCACGATGCTCGTGGCGGTGCAACGGCTGGGCAGCGACCCCGGAGACCTGCTCATCGGCGCCAGGAGCCTGGGCAGCGAGCCCAATGAGGGGTGGCGGCGCTACCTGGTGCTCCTGCTGGACGCGCTGCGCCCCGCCGCCGCCAGCCCGCTACCTCCGCTGACGACGCGGACCTCTCCTCTGTAGGGCGTTCAGGCGGCCAGCGCTATCCGTCTCGTGGCTTCCTCCTTGCACAATCGACTGCGTTGCTCAGCGCTGAGCGGGGATCCCGCCGGGAGCGGCTCCACAGCAGAGCGTCTGTCATCTCCCGGCGATGACCAGGCGGAACCAGGGGAACAGCACCGTCCCGCTGATCACGCGCTGCGCCTGGATCGCGAGTCCGGCGGCGGCCAGGTGGCGGGACAGGCCGTCGGGGCGTGGGCGGGCGCCCAGGCGGCGGGGCGGTGGGTGGGTGAGGTCGGCGTAGGCGAACACCCCGCCGGGGGCGAGCACGCGGGCGATCTCACGCAGCCCGGCGGCCAGGTCGTGCCAGTGGCGGCAGCTCAGGGTGGCGGTGACCACGTCCGCGCCGGCGTCGGCGAGCGGCAGCCGTTCCGCCCGCGCCCGCACCAGCCCGGAACCGGACGGGCAGGGGCGGGCGGCGGCGAGCATGGCGTGGGCGGCGTCCACCCCGATCAGGCGCGCGTCCGGATAGCGCTCGCGCGCCCGCCGGAGCAGGCGCCCGGTGGCGCAGCCCACGTCCACCAGCACGCCGGGCGGCGGCCGATGGTTGTCGAGCAGGTCCAGCAGGGCGGCCTGCACCGGCTCGCTCACGGCGGCCGGCAGGCTGTCGTCGTAGCCTGCCGCCCAGCGTTCGAACCGCCCCATGCCTTTTAGTTTCAGGTACGGCGGGCGATCGCGGTGATCAGCGGCTGGACCAGTTTGGCGGCCAGCGGCCCGAAAGCGGCCAGGATGAGGACGTAGGCGGCGGCCAGCGGACCGAGGTCGGGGTGCGCTCCCGCGGCGACGGCCAGTCCGGCGATGACGATGTTGAATTCGCCGCGGGGGATGAGGGCGATGCCGGCGCGGGCTTGGCCGGCTTTGGCGATCCCGGCGCGGCGGGCGGCGTAGGCGCCGGTGAGCAGTTTGGTGATCATGCTGACGACGGCCAGCAGGATGGCCAGCCCGGCGACGGGCAGGATGGCGGCGGGGTCGGTTTGCAGGCCGAAGAAGACGAAGAAGACGGCGGCGAACAGGTCGCGTACCGGGGCGAGCAGGGTGCGGGCTTCGTGGGCGAGTTCGCCCGACAGGGCGATGCCGACGAGGAAGGCGCCGACGGCGGCGGAGACCTGGAGCTTGGTGGCGATGCCCGCGACCAGGAGCGCGAGCCCGATCACCTTGAGAAGCAGGACCTCGCTGGAGGGGCTGGCGACGAACTTCTCGATGAGGCGGCCGAAGCGCAGCGCGATGAGCAGGACGACGCTGACGGTCGCCAGCGCGATGCCGACGGTCACCGCGCCGCCGGCGAAGCTGACTCCGGCCAGCATGGCGGTGAGGATGGGCAGGTAGAGGGCCATCGTGAGGTCTTCGAAGACCAGGAGCGACAGGACGACGGGCGTTTCCCTGTTGCCGATCCAGCCCAGGTCGGACAGAACTTTGGCGGTGATGCCGGAGGAGGTGGCGTAGGTGACGCCGGCCATGGCGACGGCGGCGACGGGGCCCCAGCCGAGCAGCAGGGCGGCGATCGCGCCGGGCGCGGCGTTGAGCACCAGGTCCACGAGGCCGGCGCGGGCGTTGCTGCGCAGGGAGGAGACGAGCTCGGAGGCGTTGTATTCGAGGCCGAGGGTGAGCAGGAGGAGGATGACGCCGATCTCGGCGCCGGTGGCGATGAACTCGCCGCTGGTGGCCAGGGGGAGGATGCCGCCTTGGCCGAAGGCGAGGCCGGCCACGAGGTAGAGGGGGATGGGGGAAATGCCGGCCCGTACCGCTAAGGCGCCGAGTACGCCGAGGCCGAGGATGATGGCGCCGAGTTCGAGGATGAGGATGGCGGTGTGGTGCACGCGGTGTCTTTTCTATCCGGTGGCGAGGATCTCGGCGACCGCCGCGGTGGACTCGGCCGTGCCGACGACGACGATGACGTCGCCGGCCAGCAGGGCGAGGTCGGGGGCGGGGCTGGTGATGACCCGGCCGGCGCGGACGACGGCCACGATGGAGGCGCCGGTGCGGGTGCGCACGCGCGCGTCACCCATCTGCCGGTCGGAGTACGGGCTTTCGCCGGTGATCGGCAGCTGGACGCTGACCAGGCCTTCGACCTGCTTGTGCAGCTGGTTGAGGCGCTGGACGATGCGGGGCGCGCCGAGGAGTTCGGCCAGGGCGTCGGCCTCGTCGTCGTTCAGGACGATGTCCTCGCAGGCGCTGTCGGGATCGTCGGGGTCGTAGATGATCAGGTCGCGGCGGCCGGTGCGGTGGGAGACCACCCCGATCCTGCGTCCCGCGTGGGAGGTGAACTCATGTTTGAGCCCGATGCCCGGCAGCGCCGTCTGCTCGATCTCCATGGGGGTCTCCGTTCTCGATAGCGGAAGGGGTGGTCCGCTTGTGGGCTGCGTTCGCGGAGGTTCGCAGGTACGTAGACTATCGAAATGATCATTAATGGCCGGAACTCGGGCGCGAGGACGGACAGCCGTGATCAGCGCGGCCCTGTCAGTTCTCCGGAAAGCCAGTCGGCGGCCGCCGCCAGCCAGTCCGGACGGGCGTTGCCGAGCAGGTGGTCGCCGTGCGGAACGTGCAGGTACCGCCCGCGTGACGCCAGGTGGGCCAGCGGCTCGCCGTTGGTGACGCCGGGGATGACGTCCTGGCCGCCGTCGATCACCAGCAGCGGGCAGGTGATCCGCGGGGCGAGGCCGGACAGGTCCACCTGCTCGGCGAAGCGGCGGGCCGCGTCTTCGCCGCCGGCGCGTTGGGTGAGCAGGTCGCGTACCGGGGGCGGCAGGGTGTCCCAGTCCAGCCGGAACGGGCCGCTGACCGTGACGGCGGCCGCGACGCGGCGTTCCATGGCGGCGCTTTCCGCGGCGTAGTAGCCGCCGAGGCTGAGTCCGACGAGCCCCACGCGCTCGGCGCCGCGCGCGTCGACGACCTGCGCGATCACGTGGTGGTAGTCGGCGCGGACGGTGGTGGTGGCGGTGAGCGTGCCCTGTCCAGGCCCGTCCATGGCGAACACGGCCATGCCGCGGCGGAGCAAGGCGTTGATCACGTCGTGGAACTCCTCCTTACCGGAGTCCAGCCCGGGGACCACGATCGCGGTGGCCGCGGCATCGGCCGGGCCGCGCAGCCAGCCGGTGAAGGTCGTGCCCTCGATCCGGCGCGAGTCCGGCTCCAGCAGGTCCAGCGCGCGGCCCATGGCGGTGTCCGCCTCTGCGGCCGCCAGCGCGCGCTCGTTGTTCGGCCCCAGGGTGGCGAAGTGGAACCAGCGCGCCGCGTCCTGGAGGTGTCCGGCCGCTGAGATCGCCGTTCCCGCCCGCGCCGCGCGGGCCAGGTGCCCGCGCGCGGCGCTCATGAAGGCTTGACCCCATTGGTCCAGGCCGGCCAGCTCGGCGGCGACACGCTGGTACTCGTGCGGGTCCAGCCCGGCTCCGGTCGCGCGCGACAGGTTGGCGGCGGCGAAGTCCGCTGCGTTCATCGTGATGCTCCGATCGTGAGGACGGCCTTGCCACGGATCCGGCGTTCCCGCAGGTCGATCAGGACGTCCGCGGTCCGGCTCCAGTCAGCGGTGCGGCCGATCTCCACGTGCAGCCGCCCGCCGGCCACCAGTCGCAGCAGGGTGGCCAGGTCGCCGCCGTACGGGCCGCCTGCGTAGTGGAAGTGCCGGATCACGGCGTTCTCCGGCCCGGCGAGCAGGTCGAAGAAATCCACCGTCGCGGGTGTACGGCCGGCCTGGCCGAACCAGATCAGCGTGCCGCCGGGGACCAGCCTGGCCAGCGCGTCCGCGAGCACGCCGCCACCGGTGGACTCCATGACCACGTCGAACGGCCCCTCCGCGGCGGCCACGTCGTGCACGATCGCCGCGGCTCCCAGCTCGCGCAGGCGCGCACCGCGCTCGGCGGTGGCGCTCACCGCGGTCACCTCCGCTCCGGCCGAGGCGGCCAGCTCGGTCAGAAAGTGCCCGACTCCGCCCGAGGCGCCGGTCAGCAGGATCCGCCTGCCGGCGACGGCGCCTGCCGTACGGAGGAGCCGGAGCGCGGTGATCCCGGCCAGCGGCAGGGCGGCCGCCTGGACGGTGGTGATCTCGTTGGGCAGGACGGCGACGGAGTGGGTGGGCACCGCCGCGTACTCGGCCCAGCCGCCCATCGCCGGATGGCCTGCCACGCGGGTACCGGCCGGCGGCCCGGAGCCGTCGGCGGCGGCCTGGACGACCAGGCCGGCGACGTCCTTCCCGGGTGTCAGGCCGGGTTCCGGCTCTTCCAGCAGGAACGTCTCCCCGCGATTCGGCGAGAACGCCTCGACCTTGATCAGCACCTCGCCCGGGGCGGGCGTGGGCTGAACGTCCTGGGCGAACTCCACCGGCCGCGCCACATCTCCCGTAGGGATCAATCTACGCATGCGGCCATGAAACCGTCATCGGGGTCGGGTGCTCCAACAACGATCGCGACCGGCCGACAACCATCGGTTGTCACCTAAGGTGACAGGCGTGGATCTCGACTTGGCGCAGGTACGTGCGTTCGTGTTGACCGCCGAAGGACGGCACTTCGGTCACGCGGCCGAGGAGCTGTCGATCTCCCAGCAGGCGCTTTCCAAGCGGATCGCCCGCCTGGAGTCCACGCTCGGCCGCCGCCTGCTCGACCGCGGCGGCCAGGGAGTACGGCTCACCGAAGCCGGACGGCGTTTCCTGGAGCCTGCCCGGCAGGCGCTGACCGCCGCGGACCGGGCCGTGGCGGCGGTGCTGGAGGCGCACCGCCCGCTGCGGATCGACGTGTGGGGCCACCTGTACGCGCCCATGCGCACGCTGGCACAGGTGACCACCGCCGAACCGCGGCTGGAACCGGGACACGGCCGTGACCTGCCTTCCGTGATCGCCGCGCTGTCGCACGGCGACGTCGATGCCGCCTTCGGCCGCGTCCACGCCCCGCTGCCCGCAGGGCTGACGCATCGCCTGGTACGGCTGGAGCCGGTCGACGTGATCCTCGGCGCGGATCATCCCCTGGCGGACGCGCCGGCGATCCGGCCCGAGCAACTGCGTGACGGCGTCCTGTGGGCCCCGGGCGCGCTGCACCGGCTGGACTTCCTGCGCCGCTTCGCCGACTCCTTCGGCATCCGCGAGCGCGCCGAGGGCGCCAACCTCGGACTGGACCACTTCCTGGCCGACCTGGCCGCTGACGCTCGGCGCTTCAGCCTGCTGCCCGCGGACGTGCCCCTCCCGCCCCGCCCGGCGATCCGCTCGATCCCGCTGATCGGCCCCACTCCCTTGTACGCCTGGTCACTGCTGTGGCGCGGCGACGGCGCTCATCCGCTGCTGGACACCCTGGTGAGCGCCTTCGTGACGGAGGCGGAGCGGAACCGGTGGCTGGAATACGATCCCGTCCACGACTGGCTCCCCGAGAACGACCTCTCGGCTACCCCGTGAAAGAACCCCGCCGGCGAGCCACAGCCTGTAGCGCGGCGACAGACGCGCCGGCACCCTCCGACCGGCCGCGGGCGAACGCCTCGGCGAAGGCGTCCAACCCCAGGGCGCGCCGGGCGGCGGCCGTGACGCGGTCGACGTCACCCCGCTCGCCCGCCGGCAACGGGGCCTTCACCGAGTCACGGGCCGCCGAACCGGCGCCCAGGAGGCGGGCCGCCGCCCGGTGGTCGCCCGCGCCCGCCCACGCTCCGGCGAGCCCTTCCAGGGCGAGCGCCACGGCACGCTGATCGCCCGTGGCCAGGGCGGCCTCCAGCCCTTCCCGGTGCAGGTCGAAGGCCGTTTCGTGGTCGCCGCGGAGTTCGGCCACGAAGCCCAGTTCGGCCAGGATGAGCGCGGCGCCGGGATCGCCCTGCCACTGCCGGCACCAGTCCAGCCAGGCCCGCAGATGCCGCTCGGCGGCGTCGAGGTCACCGCGCCGCCGGGCGGCCAGGCCCAGGCCCACCTCCGCGAACTGCTCGGTGAGGGTGTTCAGCTGCTCGGCCGCCAGCCGTCTGGCCCGCTCGTGATACTCGTCGGCCTCGGCGTACGCGCCGGTGTGCAGCGCGATCCGGCCCAGCATGGCCAGGCTGTCGGCGACCTGGGGCCAGAGCCGGAGGTCCTCGGCGACGTCAAGGGCGTCGCGGTGCAGGGCGCGGGCGCGTTCGTAGTCGCCGCCGATCTGGGCGAGGGAGCCGAGCAGGTGCGTGGCCTGCAGGAGTCCCCAGCGGTCGCCTTCCTCCCTGAAGAGCGCCAGGCTCCGCTCGGCGTCGCGCCCGGCCGCGTCCAGGTCGTGCGCGAGGGTGTGGGAGGCGTGAACGCTCAACGTCGCGGCGATCCCCCACCGGTCATCCAGCGCGCGGAACGTCTCCAGTGCCCGGCTCGCCAGGCCCAGGCTGACGGACGGGTCGTCGAAGCCGGAGTGGGCCAGGCTGAGAAGCCATTGCGCCTCGGCGCGGGCCCGCGGGTCGCTGATCCGCGCGCAGAGCTCGTCGAGATGCTCCGGCGAGATCGCGGCCGGCCGGTCGCGGATCAGCAGGCCCATCCCGGCGTGCCACGCGGCGGCCACCGCGCGCGCTTCGGCGTCACCGCCGAGCGTCAGTGCCAACTCCAGCGAACGGCGGGCCTCGCCGAGCCGGCCGCGCAGGAACCAGTACCTGGACAGCGCGGTCACCAGCCGAAGCGCCCGGTCCGCGGCGCCCCGCCGTACCGCGTCGTCCAGTGCCGAGCGCAGGTTGGCGGCCTCGGCGTCGAGGCGGCGCAGCCAGTGCCCCTGGTCGGGGCCGTGCAGGTGCGGCCGGGCGCGTACGGCGAGTGCGGTGTAGAAATCCCCGTGCCGCTCCCGCACGGTGTCCAGTTCGCCGGCCTCGTCGAGGCGCTCCAGGCAGTAGGCCTGGACGGACTCCAGCAGCCGGTACCGCTCGTCGCTCACGACCACCAGGGAACGGTCCACCAGCCGCGCCAGGAGACCGAGCACCTGCGAGGAGCCGACGCCGTCTCCCGCGCAGACCGTCTCGGCCGCCTCCAGCGCGCACCCGTCGGCGTGGACGGCGAGCCGGCGCAACACGGCACGTTCGGGGCCGGTGAGCGGCTCCCAGCTCCAGTCGATCATGGCCCCGAGTGTCCGCTGCCGCGGCGGGGCGCCGCGCCGGCCCGCGTCCAGCAGGTGGAAGCGGTCGCCGAGCCGGGCCTCGATCTCGCGGGCGCTGAGCGTGCGGGCCCGGATCGCGGCCAGTTCCAGCGCGAGCGGCAGGCCGTCCAGCCGCCTGGCGATGGCCTCCATGGCGAGCCGGTCCGCGGCGAACCCCGGCGCCGCGGCGGCGGCCCGCGCGGCGAACAGCCGGACGGCGCTGTCCAGGTCCAGCGGTGGTACGGCGTGCAGGTGCTCGCCGGGAATGTCCAGCGGGATCCGGCTGGTCGCGAGAACCCGCAGGCCCGGCGCGCTGGTCAGGAGCAGCTCGGCTAGCTCGGCGACCGCGTCCACCACGTGCTCACAGTTGTCGAGCAGGAGGAGCAGGTGCTTGTTGCGCACGGTCGCGGCCAGGCGGTCGGCCACGTCGTGCCGGACGCCGATGGCGGCGGCCACCGCCTCGGCCACCCGGTCCGGGCCGCCGTGCCGGTCGAGCCCGGTCAGGTCGGCCAGCCAGACGCCGTCGTCGTAGGCGGGGGCCAGCCGGGCGCCGGCCTCCAGCGCCAGCCTGGTCTTGCCGGCGCCGCCAGGACCGGTGAGGGTGACCACGCGGGCGGTGGCGAGCAGCTCGCGTACCTCCTCGACGGCCTTCTCCCTGCCGACCAGCTCGGTGAGCGGGACGGGAAGGTTGGTGCGGGGAGGGTCGAGCGCGGGGTCGCGGCGCAGGATCGACCGGTGGAGCGCGCGGAGCTCCGGGCCCGGGTCCACGCCCAGCTCCTGGGCCAGCCGGGCGCGTACCTCGTCATAGCCCTTCAGCGCCTCGCCCTGCCGGCCGTCGCGGTAGAGAGCCCGCAGGTGAACGGCGCGCAGGCGCTCCCTGAGCGGGTGGCGGGCGACCAGGCCGGCCAGCTCGGCCGACAGCCCGTGCGCGCCGAGCGACAGCCGGGCCTGCGCCTGCTCCTCGATCGCGGCGAGCCGCTGCTCCTCCAGCCGGAAGGCGGCCGCGCGGGCGAACTCCTCGTCGGCGTACTCCGCGAACGCGGGCCCGCGCCACAAGGCCAGCGCGTCACCCAGCAGCGCGGTCTTCTCCGCGGGATCCTGCGCCGCCCGCGCTCGCTCGACCAGCGACTCGAAGCGGCTCGCGTCCACGTCCCCGACGTCCAGGAGGTACCCGGGAGCGCGCCAGGCCACGAGCGCCGGATCGCCCAGGGCCTTGCGCAGCCTGGACACCTTCGCCCGCAGCGCGGCCTCGGGATGCTCCGGCGGCCGCTCGCCCCACAGGATGTCGATCAGCAGGTCGGCGGGGACCACGCGGCCGTGGTCGACCAGCAGGGCGGCAAGGACGCGCCGGACCTTCGCCTCGGGGACGCCGACCTCACGGCCGTCCGCCGACCGTACGGCGAGCGGGCCCAGCACGTCGAAACGCATGAGACCACGGTAGGCGGCATCCGACCGGCATCGAACCGGAACCCCCGCCCGGCACGCTCAAGCCATGAACACTCCTGTAACTGTCATCGGCCTGGGTCTCATGGGAAAGGCCCTGGCCGCCGCGCTGGCGGGGAACGGATATCCGACGACCGCCTGGAACAGGTCGGCGACCGCGGTCCCCGACGGCGTGACCCGGCTGGACACGGTGGCGGAGTCGAGCCCGACGATGGTCGTCTGCCTGTCGACCTACGACGTCATGGACGAGGTGCTTTCGACCGCCGACCTGCGCGGCCGTACCGTGATCAACCTGACGTCCGGCACCCCGGGCGAGGCCAGGCGGGCGGCCGCGTGGGCGGCCGAGCGGGGCGCCGCCTACCTCGACGGGGCGATCATGGCCTCTCCGCAGATGATCGGCACGCCCCAGGCGCAGCTCCTGTACGGCGGGCCGAAGGATCTCTTCGCGGCCGGCGAGCCCATGCTGCGGGTCTTCGGCGGCACCACCGTCCATCTGTCCGAGGATCCGGGCGTCCCGCTCCTGTACGACCTCGCGCTGCTGGCCATGCTGTACGCGGCCGGCCAGGGTCTGGAGCACGCGCAGGCGCTGGTGGGAACGGCCGGCGTCAGCGCGACGGAGTTCCAGCCCTACGCGAACGCCTGGCTCACCCACGTGATCGGGCCGATGGCCGGCCCCGAGAACGCGCACGCCATCGACGCCGGCGAGCACGCCACGGACGTGTCCAACATCAACACCAACGCGCTCGCGATCGGCCACGTCATCCGGGCGAGCCAGGACGCGGGCCTGCCCGCCGACTGGCTCTTCGCCCAGCAAACACGGTTGGAGCAGGCCGTCGCCGACGGGTACGGCAGCGAGAGCCCGACGCGGCTGATCGACTACCTCAGGAAAGAGATGGGATGAGCTAACGGATCTTCCGCACGTGGGTGGTGCCGGAATCGAGGAGGGCGCCGTCGGCGCCGGCCGGCGCCACTTCAGGCACCCGGACGCCGTGCTGGTCGACCAGGGTGGAGTGGGCTTCGCCCGGCGCGAAGGCGTGGCGTTCTCCCCACTGCCGCAGGGTGAGGATGACGGGGAAGAGGTCGCGGCCGGCGTCGGTGAGCACGTACTCCTGGCGGCGGCCCGACGGCGCGGTGCGCTGGGCGAGGAGCCCGTGAGCGGTGAGCTTGCCGAGGCGGTCGGTGAGGATGTTGCGGGCGATGCCGGTACGCCGCTGGAACTCGGTGAACGACCGCGCGCCGTCCATCGCGTCACGGATGACGAGAAGGCTCCACCTGTCGCCGACGAGGTCGAGCGTGCGGGCGACGGGGCAGGTGGGGTCGGTCCAGCCGAGGTCGGTGCTGCGCGACATGACACCTCCGAATGAGTTGCGAATTGAAACCATTATGCCGTACGGTCAAAATTGGTGGCAATTTGCTACTAATCGAAGGTGGGAGTGCGATGGACATGCGGCGGCGGTTGCTGCTGGCGGTGGTGTGCGGTGTCGCTGTGGCGAGCATCTACGCGGCGCAGCCGGTTCTGGAGCCGATGGGACACGATCTCGGCGTACCGGCGGAGCTCACCGGGTGGATCGTGGCGACCGGCCAGATCGGCTATCTGGCGGGGCTGGTCCTGCTGGTGCCGCTGGGCGACGTGGCCGATCGGCGCCGGCTCATCGCCGCGCACCTGGCGCTCACCGCGGTGGGCCTGATTCTGACGGCCTCGGCGCCGGCCGCGTGGGTGGCGTTCGCGGGGCTCGCGGCGGCCGGGGTGTTCGCGGTCGTGGTGCAGACCACGGTGGCGTACGCCGCGTCGGTCTCGCCGCCCGCCGAACGCGGACGGAACATCGGTGTCGTGACCTCGGGCGTCGTGGTCGGCATCCTGGGCGCGCGGGTCGTCACCGGCGCGCTCGCCGAGGTGTGGGGCTGGCGGAGCGTCTACGCCGTGCTCGCGCTGCTGGCACTCGGGCTCGCGGCCCTCGTCCTCGCCGCCCTGCCACCGGAGGAGCGCCCCAGCCCGCCCGCGGGCTACCGGCGGGCGGTCCTCTCGCTGGGCGGACTGTTCCGGCAGCGCGTCTTCCTGACGCGCGGGCTCATCACGTTCTTCCTGTTCGCGTCGTTCGGAACCCTGTGGAGCGGGTTGTCCCTGCCGCTGGCGGACACGCCGTGGCGGCTGAGCGAGAGCCAGATCGGGCTGCTCGGCGTCGCCGGACTCGCCGGCGCGCTCGGCGCGGCACGCGCGGGACGGTGGGCGGACGCGGGACGGGCGGGTCCGGTCACCGGCCTCGCGCTCACCCTGCTCATCGTCTCGTGGGTGGCGATCGCGCAACTGCCGTGGTCACTGGGGCTCCTCATCGCCGGCATCGTGGTTCTCGACTTCGCGGTCCAGGCCGTACACGTGAGCAACCAGCAACTGCTCACCGCCGCGCATCCGGACCGCACCAGCGGCGTCATCGGCGGCTACATGGTCTTCTACTCGCTGGGCTCCGCCCTCGGCGCGGCCACGACCACCGCCGTCTTCACCGCCCACGGCTGGGTGGGCTCCAGCCTCCTCGGCGCCGGATTCGCGGCCTGCGCGCTGGCCGTCTGGGCCTTCGACAGGCGACGACCCCTCGGCGGCGCGACCCTCCGATCCGAGACCTTCGAGTCGCGACACCGTTGAACCGGCTGCTCACGGAGTGTCACCACGATCGCGAGGGTGGCGGCTGCCTACTCTGGCCCTTGCGGATCACAGGGGGGCAGCATGACGGTCAGCCGACGAGTACTTCTGCGAGCCGGGGCAGCCGTGGCGGGCGCCGCGCTGGTGCCGGGATCTCCCGCCCGGGCCTCGGCACTACCGGCGAGGCCGGAACCGGAGCCGGCCGCGTGGCGCCAGCTTCGGCGGCGGCTGAGCCCCGCCGCCCGCCTGTACCGGCCGGGCGCGCCGGAGTACCCGTCCCGGGCCGCGGTGGACAACCTGCGCTATGCCGCGGTACGGCCGGCCGGGGTGCTGGCCTGCGCCACCGAAGCCGACGTGAAGGCCGCGCTGCGCTGGTGCGCCGAGCACCGGGTGCCGTTCGCGGCTCGCTCGGGCGGCCACAACTACGCCGGGCACTCGGCCACCACCGGCCTGGTCGTCAGCGTGCGGGCGCTCAACCGGGTGGACCCGCGCGGGCGGCGGCTGCACCTGGGCGGCGGCGCCACCAACTCCGACGTCTACGCCGCCCGCGACGCCGGCCTGTACTTCCCGGGCGGCCGCTGCCCCGGAGTCGGCGTGGCCGGCCTCACGCTGGGCGGCGGGCTCGGCTTCAACGACCGCAAATGGGGGCTGACCTGCGACCGGCTCGTCGAGACCCGCCTGGTGCTGGCCGACGGAAGCGTCGTGCGGGCCGCCGAGGACGAGAACGCCGACCTGCTGTGGGCCTGCCGCGGCGGCGGGGGCGGCAACTTCGGCATCAACACCGCCTTCGTCTTCGACGCCGTACCGGTGGACCGTCAGCGCGTCACGGTCTTCGACCTGACCTTCCCCCTGTCCGCCGGGCCGCGCGTGGTCGACGAGCTCCAGCACATCCTGCACGCCGACCAGTCGGGCGAGTTCGACGTACGCATCGGCTTCAGGCACACCGGCACGGTGGCGGTGCTCGGCCAGCGCCTCGGCGACCAGGAGGTCCTGCGCCGCCTGCTCACCCCGCTGCTGCGCCTGCGCCCGGCCACGACCCACATCGAGGAGCTCGGCTTCTGGGCCGGACAGGACTACCTCATGGAACGCCCCGGCCCCAAGGACTGCTACGCCAGCAAGTCCCTGGTCCCCGACCGGTGGCTGAGCCCCGAAACCGTCGAGCACATCACCGAATGGGCCCGCACGTGGAAGCCAGGCCCCGCCCATGCCACCGGCTACCTCACCCTGTTCGCCATGGGCGCCACCAGCGCCGCGCCCCGCCCCGACGAGAGCGCCTACCCGCACCGCGCGGGCACCTTCGTCATCGACATCGGCACCCACTGGCGACCCGGCACCCCCGCCCACCAGGTACGCCTCCTGCTCGGCCAGATCCGCGCCCTTCACGAGACCTTGCGCCGCCACCTGCGCACCGACGCCGCGTACGTCAACTTCCCCGACCCCGACCTGCCCGGCTGGCAACACGCCTACTGGGGCGCCAACTACACCCGCCTGGCCGAGATCAAACGTCGCTACGACCCAACCGGCCACTTCCGCCACCCCCAAGCCATCGGCCGGTGACAGAGACGCCCGGCGGAACAGCCGTGGAACCGGGCTGGAACGCCCATCGGATGGTGGCCCCGCAACCGGCGGGGCCGAGCACCCGAAGGGGACAACCCATGAAGATCAAACGCATGCTACGGCGGGCCGCGGGCATCACCACCGTCGGCGGCGGCGGGCGCGTCACCGACGTCATCCACACCGACGCGACGCAGCGCCTGGCCTGGGAGAAGTTCGCACTGGTACCCGTCGGGAACGGCTTCCACGCCATCCAGACGATCAACGGGCGCTTCCTGACGGCTGTGGGCGGCGGTCGGCGCCGCTGACCGGTTGCTGGGCTCGGCGGCGAAGACGCGTACCGGATGGTCCTGGCGCTCCCGAGCATCGCGCTGTCGCGCCTGCACGCGTACGCCCACCTGGGCGAGCCGAGGTGGTTGGCAGGACGCGATCACCGCGCTCGACACCACCGAGCGGGCGACGGGCCCGCTGGTCGAGAGCGGCAGCGCGAACTTCTCCCTCTGCCACGGGCTCGCGGGCAACGCCGAGCCCTTCCAGGAGCCCCGAGCGCTGCTCGGAACCGAAACGAACCTCCCGGCACCCGTCGCCGCCCACGGCCAACAGCGCCACGCGGACACGGGCTTCCCCCGGCCGTGCGGCACTCACAGGAAGGGTCACGACCACGTGATCGCCCAGGAGGCAGCAGCGGTGCGGACCTGTCGGCGATCGCTTGCGACGTGTTCCGATGGGCACGTTCCTCTGACCATGCCCCAGATCCGCCGCATGCTGGCGCCACTCATCCCGGGCCGGTCTCGATCTGCCGAAGAGCTCCTGTGCCGGCGTAAGTGCCGAATCGCCGTGACGCCGGCATGAACGGTGTGGCGGATGCGCGACCAAGCGGCGACATGGGATCTCAGATTGCTGGTGGCGGTCTGCAGTCGCGCCCGCTTGACCATGCGCTGCGCCGCTGTTCGGGATCTACCGGCCACCGACCGCCGGATTGTGCATCGCAGGCCCCGGCCACGACCGGCATCCTGCTTGCCCTGAGCACAGTGCAGCCGACGTGGCAGCAACGCGGGTTGCCGTCGGCAGTTCGCTATGTCCATGCAGAAAGACCGGTTTGGGCGTTCTTGGCGTGCCGGGTGAGCGAGTGGGAACGATGATGACGTGATTCCCCCGGGGGCAGGCTGGCGGACACTGGTCGCGGTCGTGACCCTTACGTTGCTGGGGGTACTCATCGCCTTCGCCGCGCAGGAGCTTGACCGCAAGGCCGAGGTCAGCCGGGCTGATCTGGCCGCCTTGGCTGTGGCCGCGGCGGTAGCGGCCGCAGGAGTGCTTTCCTGGCTCAAACGTTCTTTCCCTGCACCCTCCCTTCGGACAACCAATCTCGAGATGGCCCGGCAGACTCTGGCCGAGCAGGTGGAACAGCAGTGGAAGACGGAATCCCGGCTTCGGGTCTTGGACGATCCGGAACCCATGCCCATCGCCTGGCGGCTGACCGGCAACGCCGCGGTGATGAGTCAACCTCACCTGATCACGGCCGGAGATCCGCCCTTTTCCGCACGTGCCGATGACATCGCCGATCTGACCCGCCAGTTTCGCGCCCTCAAGCGCCGTCGGCTGATCATCACCGGGGACGGGGGCATGGGGAAGACGACTCTGGCCGTGCAACTCCTCCTGGAATTACTCGCATCCCGGAAGGCCGAACAGCCGATGGCGCCCGTCGGCGAGATCATTCCCGTCCCGGTGCTGCTCCCCGTCAGCGGATGGGATTGCCGCGCCCATCCTCGCCTGCACGACTGGCTTGGCGCTCGTCTGGCGCAGGACTATCCGCTGCTCACCAGGCCGGAGTTCGGACCTGGAGCCGCTGCCGCGTTGGCGCGCGGCCATCACATCCTGCCGATTCTGGACGGCCTGGACGAGCTTTCCGAGCAGGACCGCGTCAAGGTCATCAAGGCGCTGAACGCGTCCATGGACGCTTCCGACCAAGTCGTCCTCACCTGCCGCAAGGGCGAATTCCTCACAGCCATCGCGCAACTCGGCCGAGCGATCAACGGTGCCGCCGTCATCAGTCCCGAGCGTCTCACCGCCGTCGACGCCGCGAACTACCTGACAGCCTGTCTGCCCGGTGAACCGCCTGAGGCATGGCGAGGCGTCCTTGCGGCACTTACCGATGGCGTTGCCCCCAGCTTGGCTCAAGTTGCCTCTACTCCATTGGGCCTATGGCTGATCCGTGTCGTCTACATCGACACCAATTCCGACCCCACACCTCTCATCGGGCCTCTGAACGGCGATCCCGCCTTACTTCACACCCACCTACTTGATCTCCTCATCCCTGCCCTCATCGAAGCACGTCCAGCCAGTTCGAGTTCCGCCGATCACTTCCGGCCCCGCCGACAACTCAACGCCGTAGCCACGCGCCGCTACCTCACCTATCTGGCCAACCACTTCCACCCCGATACCACTCGGGATATCACCTGGTGGCATATCCCTTACACCGTCCCTCACCTGCGCGTCGCCGCTGGGATCACAGCCGGTCTGATCACCGGGATCGTGTTCGGGCTCGGGGGCAGGCTCGCGTTCGGCCTCATGACAGCACTGGCAGCGGGGCTCGTCGGTGGCTTCATAGGCGGGCTCACAGCGTGCGGATCTTGGGTTGACGAAGCACCCGGACATGCCCCCTTACGACCCTGCGGACGAACAACCCTGTTGTTCCAGTCCATGAGGAGCAATCTCGCGTTCGGACTCACGTTCGGAGTCACTACCACGCTTGCGCTCGGACTCGAAAAGGGTGCCGTATTCGGTCTGGAGATCACCTTGATGGTGGGGCTTGTATTCGGGCTAGTCGAGTGGGCGGAACAATCCACCCGCCCACCGAACAGAACGCCCCGCTCTCCATGGGGAATGGCTACTGGATTTCACACCCTCTTTCGTGCGCTCCTGGCCGGGGCTGCGGCAACGCTCACCGTCGGTCTCGGGGGCGTGCACATGACTACTGGGCTCGGGAACGCGATCACGGGCGGACTCGCCATCGGGTTGGTCATCGGACTTGCGGGCGGACTCGGAGTGGGCCTCGGGGGAGGGTTTTGGGGTCGGCTTGGCGGTGGACTGGGGGGCGGGAACCATCACGCGTGGCTGGCATGCACGCTCGCGGTCGCACGGCTGGTGGTGACGCGGCGACTTCCCCTTCGGATCATGGACTTCCTTGATGACGCCCATCGGTTGGGACTATTGCGAGCGGTCGGACCGGTCTATCAGTTCCGGCACGCAGCTCTGCATGATCATCTCGCCGGAGTACCTGCCACGTCGGGCGGCCAAGCAGGCCAATAGTCGGTCACCGAGATGGCCGCCGAGGTCGTGTATCGATTTAGAACTCGGGAACACGCTGAACGGGTACTCATCGGAGTATCCAGGCGGCTTGGTGGTACTCGTTGATCGCTTCGTCGCCGGCCTCTCGGCTGCGCGCTGTCTGCCCTCTACCGCTTCAAAGTACCGCCGCGACGGTTCTGGTTTGCCTGGGGCTCGAACCTGGAGTCTACGGGTTAAAGTCGCCTCGATTGGTGGCGTTCTGTGGCTGTGAGTTCCGTTTTGTATCGCTGTGGCCGGGGATTTCCGTAGTGGCGTTATGCGTAATGTGTGCATCTCGTGGCGACTGGTTGTGGCGGAGTCAAGGGAGACGCCACGGTTGCGACTGACCAGGTATGACAGCGTAACTTATTGTGTCTTTGCGGTGTACAGGATGCTCCGGCAATGAACGGGACGGCATGAAGGCGACCGAAACCACTCTTCGCAAGCTCATTCAGGGTGACCAGCAATTAGTGGTCCCTCTCTACCAGCGCCAGTACACCTGGGAACGCCCGCAGCTCACCCAGCTGTGGGCCGACATCACCGCCCAGGTCGATGTGCTGGCCGAGCGGCGGCAGGATGCCCCCAGCCACTTCATGGGGTCGGTGGTCCTCGCGCCAGGGCCGGAGCTGGCGCCGAACCGGTCCCAATGGATCATCGTGGACGGCCAGCAGCGGCTGACCACCCTGATGCTGGCGCTCTGCGCGATCAGGGATCACCTCGTTGCGGAGGAGCCCACTGCTCGTGAGCGGATCAACGAGCTCCACCTGATCAACAAGTTCCAGCAGGGGGAGATGCGCTATCGGCTCCTGCCCACCCAGGCGGACCGGGCGGCGTTCAAGGCGTGTGTGGACGGCGCGGCGGAAGGCAGGTCCGAGAGTCTGATCGGCAACGCCTATCAGTTCTTCCGCAGCGTGCTGAAGGAGTTCGACGATCCGGCCGACCCGCATGACGTCGCGCGAGTGGAGTCGGTGCTGCTGGATCGGCTGAACCTCGTGCAGATCCTGGTGGAGAAGGACGACAACGCGTTCCGGATCTTCGAGTCGATCAACAACACGGGCATGCGGCTCAGCCAGGTGGACCTGATCCGCAACTATGTCTTCATGTGCCTGCCCACGCGGGGCCAGCACGTCTACGACGCGTACTGGAAGCCGATCCAGGACCTGCTGGATGCCAAGGCCATGGAACAACTGATGTACCTGGTGCTGGTTCTGAAGGAGGGTGGCGACGCCCAGTACAGCGCCGTTTACCGTGGGCACCAGCAATTGCTGCTCGCACTGTCCGCGGATGAGAGCCGGGTCGAGGAGTACGTCCGGGATCTGCACCGCCGTGCCCGGCATCTCCGGCAGATTCTCTTTCCCGGCGATGATCTGCCGTTCGCCGGGAAGGTGCGCTTCCTCAAGGAGTGGCAGGCTTCGACCGCCTACCCGCTGGTGATGCGCCTGATGGAGTTGCGCGAGGACGACTTCATCGGCGACGAGGAAGTGGGGCAGGCGCTGGCCTATGTCGAGAGCTTCCTCGTCCGCCGGCTGATCGCCGGTGTCACTACCGGAAACCTCAACCGCATCTTCCAGCGGCTCGCCGTACAACTGTCGGCCGAGGAAGAGGTGCCGCAGGCGGTACGAGCCGCACTGTCGCCGGCCAGGCTGTACTGGCCTTCGGACGACCAGCTACGGGAAGAGATCCGCAGCCGTGCCTTCTACTGGCAGGGCCGCACGGTGCAGCAGAAGCTGGTCCTGCGGCGCATCGAGGAGTCGCTGGGCAGCAAGGAGCGGGTGGACCTCGCCGACAAGCGCATCACCATTGAGCATGTCCTGCCGCAGTCCATGACCGCCGACTGGCTGAGCGAACTGTCCGGCGGGGGAGAGGACGCCGATCTCCTGCACCGCCGGCTCGTTCACACCCTGGGCAATCTCACGCTCAGCGGCTACAACTCCGAGCTCGGCAACAACTCCTTCGCCGCCAAACGCCGGCAGCTGAGCCAGAGCGGGCTGGTCATGAACCAGGAGATCGCCGCCGGCGAGCGCTGGGGGAAGGCCGAGATTCTCGCTCGCGCCGACCGGCTCGCCGACCGGACGATCGCCATCTGGCCCGGTCCGGAGGAGTCCGGGCGGGGCAGCGCGGCCTCACGCGACTGGACGCAGCTGCACAGCGCCCTGGCGGCGCTGCCGGCCGCCACCTGGACCTCCTACTCCGACCTCGCCGAGCTGATCGGCTCGCATCCCGTTCCCGTCGGCGTACACCTGGCAAGCGTCCCGGTCCTCAACGCGCACCGGGTCCTCACCAGGTCAGGACAGGTGTCCGACGGTTTCCGCTGGGTCGATCCCGACGACGATCGAGACGTGCACGACGTCCTGCGCGCGGAAGGACTCACCTTCGACGAGGCCGGACGGGCGGCCGCGGACCAGCACATCAGCGTCCGCGAGATCGCCGAGCTGCTCGGACTGCCCATCGCCGCGGATCTGGCCGAGACCGAGAGCGCGGGCGAGGAGAGCCTCTCGCCGCAGGCGTTGACGACGCTGGAGCAGCGCTTCCTCCGGCAGCTCAACGAGCAGAGCGGCCCGCAGGCGGCCGGCGCCGTCCAGCGTCTGCTGGAGCACTGGCGGTCGCGGGGCGGCGAGCTTCAGTACGGCACGTCCGCCGCCGCCTCCTGCGCGCCGATCATCAAGGTCGGCGGGCAGACCATGTACGTCATCCGGTTCTACGCGAAGACCGCCGAGATCCCCTTCGGGCTGCTACGCAACCGCGAGCCGTTCAACGACCCGGGGCTGCGAGAGGAGCTTCGGCAGCGCCTCAACGACGCGCCCGGCGTGGACATCCCGGTCGCCAAGCTGGAGCTGTATCCCCCTGTCAAGAACACCCAGCTGGCGAGCCTGGCTGTGTTCGACGTGGTCGTGGCGGTGCTCGACTGGTTCATGGCCACGGTGACCGAATCTGAAGGCCGGTTGGGCGTTTTCGGGCCAGGGTGACGCCGTCGGCCATCGGCAGCAGGGCGATCTCCACGCGTTCGTCGGCGTGCAGCAGCAGGTTCAGCTCCCGGATCGCCCGCGTGTCGGAGTCCTGGGCGTCCTCGTCGACGACCTTGCCGAACAGCAGTGTGTTGTCGATGATGATCAGGCCGTTGGGCCGCACCAGGCTGAGGGCCAGTTCGTAGTAGGTGAGGTAGCCGGCCTTGTCGGCGTCGATGAAGATCAGGTCGGCGCCGGCCGGGCCGTACGTGTCGAGGAGGTCGGAGAGTGTGGTGGCGGCGTCGCCGATGCGCTGCTCGATCCGGTCGGCGACGCCGGCGCGCTGCCAGAACTCGCGTGCCACCGGCGACCACCGCTCGGTGATGTCGCAGGTGATCAGGCGGCCGTCCGGCGGCAGGGCGCGGGCCATGCACAGCGCGCTGTAGCCGGTGTAGGTGCCGACCTCGATCACGGTGCGTGCGCCGGTGAGGCTCACCAGCGTGGCCAGGAACTGGCCCTCCTCGGGCGAAACCTGCATGAGCCGGCCGCCGGGCAGGCGCTCGGTCTGCTCGCGCAGGCCGGTCAGGACGGGATCGTCGCGCAGGGAGACCTCGCGCACGTAGGAGCGCAGTTCGGGGGTCCATTCGAGCTGGCCGGCCATGGGTTCAGCCTCCTTGAGGGGCCGCGCGGGCCAGGTCACGGGCGGTCAGGTCGGGGGCGGTCAGGTCGATGGCCGCGGGGGCCGGACGCGGCGCGGGCACCTGGTGCAGCAACTGGGTGCCTTCGACGGCGTGCCCGTCCAGGCAGGCGCACGGCTCCAGGGTGTAGCCGGCGAAGCGGTAGGCGATCTCCATCATCCGGTTGCGGTCGGTGGGCCGGAAGTCGGCGGCCAGGTGGACGCCGGCGGTCGCGGCCTGGTCGCCGAGCCAGTTCAGGATGGCCGCGCCGGCGCCGAAGGAGACCACGCGGCAGGAGGTGGCCAGCAGCTTGACGTGCCACATGGCCGGGTGCACGCGCAGCAGTACGACGCCGACCGCGCCGTGCGGGCCGAAGCGGTCGCTCATGCTGACCACCAGGACCTCGTGGCCGGGGTCGCCGGTCAGCTCGCGCAGCGCCGCGGCGCCGTAGTGGACGCCGGTGGCGTTCATCTGGCTGGTACGCAGGGTGAGCTCTTCCACGCGGGCGATGTCGTCGTGGCCGGCACGCGCGATGCGCATCTCCAGCCGCAGCGAGCGCAGGAACTCCTCGTCGGGCCCGGCGAACGCCTCCTTCTCCGCCTCGCGCAGGAATCCGGCCTGGTACATGCGCCGGCGCTGGCGGGAGTCGGCGGTGACGGTCGCCGGGCTGAACTCCGGCAGCGCCGTCAGCCCCGGGAGCTGGCCGGGCTCGTACAGGCGTACCTCGGGCAGGTGGAAGGCGACCTCGGCGCGTTCGGCCGGCTGGTCGTCGATGAACGCGAGCGTGGAGTGGGCGAACCGGAGCCGCTCGGCCAGTTCGCGCACGGCCGCCGACTTCGGCCCCCAGCCGATGCGCGGCAGGACGAAATACTCGCTCAGGCCCAGCCGCTCCAGGCGGGCCCAGGCCAGGTCGTGGTCGTTCTTGCTGGAGATGGACTGCAGGATGCCCCGGGCGTCCAGCGCGGCGATGACCTCGCGGACCTGCTCGCTGACGCGGACGTCGCCGTCCTCCAGCAGCGTCCCCTGCCACAGCGTGTTGTCCAGATCCCACACGAGGCACTTGATGGTCGCGGAAATGATCTTCCTCCTGTCGCGAGTGTTGTCGCGAGTGTCGTCACGACCCGGTGAGCGCATGCCGGGCCAGGATCAGCTGGCAGATCTCGCTGCTGCCCTCGATGATCTCCATGAGCTTGGTGTCGCGGTAGGCGCGGGCCACCACGTGGTCGTCGCGCGCGCCCGCCGAAGCCATCACCTGTACGGCCGAGGCCGCGCCACGGGCGGCACCGCTGGCGCTGACGTGCTTGGCCAGCACGGTGGCCACCACGACGTCGGGGGAGGAGGCGTCCCAGCAGTCGCTGGCGTGCTCGCAGGCACGGGTCGCGCTCCGCTCGGCCACGTACAGCTCGGCCAGGTGCCGGCCGATGAGCTGGTGCTCGGCCAGCGGCTTGCCGAACTGGCGGCGGGAGCCGGCGTGCGCGGTGGTGGCGGCCAGGCAGGCGCGCAGGATGCCGACGCAGCCCCAGGCGACCGACATGCGGCCGTAGGCCAGCGCGGTGGTGACCAGCAGCGGCAGCGGCTGGCCGCCGCCGCCGAGCACCGCGTCGGCCGCCAGGCGCACCTCGTGGAAGCGCACGTCGGAGTGGCCGGCGGCCCGGCAGCCGAGCGGCGCGGCCACCGGCTCGACCGTCACGCCCGGCGCCGTGGCGGGCACCAGGACGGCGGCGGCCCCGTCGCCGTCCTTGGCGACGATGACCAGCAGGTCGGCGTAGGCGGCGGCGGTGACCCACTTCTTGTGGCCGGTGAGCACGACCGTGTCGCCGTCGCGGCGGATCTCGCTGGTCATGGCGGCCAGGTCGCTGCCGGCCTCGTCCTCGCTGAAGCCGACCGCGGCCAGGTCGCCGCCCACGAGCCGGGGCAGGTGCGCGGCGCGCTGGCCGGGGCCGCCGAGTCGCTGGATCGTCCAGGCGGCCATGCCTTGGGAGGTCATCACGCTGCGCAGGGAGCTGCACCGGCTGCCGACGTGGGCGGTGAACTCGCCGCCGTCGCGGCTGCCGAGGCCGGGCCCGCCGTACGCGGTGGGGACCTGTGCGCACAGCAGGCCACGCGCGCCGAGCGTGCGCAGCACCTCGGGCGGGATGCGCCCGGCCAGGTCCCAGTCGCCGGCGCGGCCGCCGATCAGCTCGTCGGCCAGCTCCCGCGCCCGGGTCAGGGCGGGCTCAGGCATCGGCCCGCTGCTCGCGCAGCCGGTGCACCAGCGCCGCCATCGTCTCGACCGAGCGGAAGTTGTCCAGTTGCAGGTCGGTGCCGGTGACGGCCACGCCGTACGTGCTCTCCAGGTGGACGACCAGCTCCATGGCGAACATCGAGGAGACCAGGCCCGAGGCGAACAGGTCCTCGTCCTTGGTGACGAACGACTTGGTGCGGCTGGTCAGATGGGCCAGCAGCTCGTCCTCGACGGTGGTGATGGGTTCGACGGTCATGACAGCGCCTCTCCGTAGTCGTAGAAACCTCGGCCGCTCTTGCGCCCGAGGTGGCCCTGGCGGACCTTGTCCAGCAGGACCTCGCATGGCCGGCAGCCTTCGTCGCCGGTCCGCTCGTACAGGGCCGTGAGGGAGTCGGCCAGGTTGTCCAGCCCGATGAGGTCGGCGGTGCGCAGCGGCCCGGTCGGGTAGCCGAGGCAGCCGTGCATCAGCGCGTCGACCTGCTCGACCGTGGCGGTGCCCGCGCCGACGACGCGCGCCGCGTCGTTGATCATCGGGTGCAGGAGACGGCTGGTGACGAAGCCGGGCGCGTCGCGTACCACGACCGGCTGGCGGCCCAGCGCGGACAGCAGCGCCATGGTGGCGGCCATCGCGGCCTGGTCGCTGCGCTCGCCGCGGATCACCTCGACCATCCTGATCAGGTACGGCGGGTTCATGAAGTGGGTGCCGAGCAGGTCGCCGGGCCGTTTGAGCGTGGCGGCCAGCTCGCCGATCGGGATGCCCGAGGTGTTGGTGATCAGCGGCGTGCCGGGCTCGACCAGGCCGCACACCTCGCCCAGGACGTCGGCCTTGAGCGCGGCGGACTCGGTGACCGCCTCGATCACGGCGCTGGCGTGGCGTCCGTCGGCGAGCTCGCCGGTGACGGTGAGCTCGGCGGGCGCGGCGCCGCGCGGGGTCCCGCCCAGCAACTG
Source organism: Nonomuraea sp. NPDC059007 (assembly GCF_042740555.1). Lineage (NCBI taxonomy): Bacteria > Bacillati > Actinomycetota > Actinomycetes > Streptosporangiales > Streptosporangiaceae > Nonomuraea > Nonomuraea sp. NPDC059007. Next base: position 282,195 of record NZ_JBHYJD010000009.1, read on the forward strand.
CGCGTGGCGGGTCTGCTGCCGCACTCTGGTGTACGCGCTGTCGCGCGCGAGCGTGCCGGTCTCGACCAGCACGACCGGGACGCCGTGCCCGATCGCCATGGTCGCGATCCCGACGCCCATCGTGCCTGCTCCGATGATGGTGAGCCGGTGTGCTGACTGCTCGGTGTCCACCCAACCTCCTGAAAGGGTCACAGTGTCTGGCGCTGTCCGCCGGCCGAGCCGCGCACGGCCAGGTCCATGAGCCGGTGGATGCCGGCGGCGAAGGCGAATCCGGGCTCGGCCGGCTCGCCGGTCCGCACCGCGCGCGCGAGCCCCTGGTAGGCGTGGGCGACGCTGGCGGCCGGTCCCGGCGCGAGGGCCGAGGCCGGGTCGTGCACGTCGACCGGGACGGCCAAGGGCCGGCTGGTCTCGCCTTCGAGCAGGCGGATGTCCCAGGGCGCGATCTGGCAGGGCAGTCCTGGTACGGCCGGTTCGATGGCCAGCGTGGCCTCGGAGCCGACGATCCGCAGGCTGAACCCGGCGGCGGCGGGCGGCGCCCCGGACAGGACGGCCACGGTGGCGGTGGCGCCGTCGTGCAGCGATCCGGCGATGACGACCTGGTCCGGCGCGCTCGCGTCGGCGAGCTGCCCGGTCTCGGCGATCGTGACGCGCGGGCGGCGCGTGTCGACCTGGGCGGAGAAGGTGGCGAAAGGGCCGAGAACGGCCCGCAGCACGGCCAGGGCGTGGCCGCCGCCGACGGTCAGCAGCGTCGCCCCGCTCGCCTGGTCGATGATCTGGCGGCGGGCCTCGGTGACGCTGGCCTCGCCGAATCCGGACAGCACTACCTGGAAGGAGGCCGACAGCACCTGCCCGATCCGGCCGCTTTCGACCAGGTCGCGGACGAAGCGGACGCTCGGCGAGCGCACTCCCTGCAGCCCGGCCAGGTGCACGCGGCCGGAGGAGGCCGACAATTCGGCCAGCTCGCGCGCCTGGTTCTCGTCCAGGGCGAGCGGCCATTCGCAGTAGACGTGCTTGCCGGCGGCCACGGCCGCGCGGATGAGCGTGTCGTGCTTGGGCACCTTCACACAGATCGTCACCAGGTCGACGTCGGGGCTGGCGATCAGCTCGGCGGCCTCGCCGAAGGCGAGGGGGACGTCGAAGGCCTTGGCCGTCTCCTCCGCGCTGTGCTTCCTGGTGGTGGCGACGGCGGCGACCGTGAAGTCCGGCAGCCTGCTCAGTGCCGCCAGGTGGGCGCCGACCGCCCAGCCGTTGCCGCTCGCGCCGATGATCCCGGCCCGAATCCTGCCGTTCATGTTCTTCCCTTCAGCTTGTGCCCGCGGGCGTGGGTGACACCGGCCGCAGTCCGCGTACCGCGGGGATCGCGACCAGCGCGAGGCAGCCGAGGGTGAGGACGGCGGCGCTGGCCAGCAGGACCGGCGCGCTGCCCGCCGTCTCGGCGACCGGTCCGGACAGTGCCCGGCCCACGGGGACCAGCATCATCGAGCCGGTGATCTCGTAGGCCAGCACCCGGTTGAGCACCTTGGGCGGCACCTGGGTCTGCACCGAGGTCGACCACATCACCGCCCAGTAGGAGCGTCCGACGCCGGCCGCGAACATCGCCGCGGCCACGAGCACGACCGGCGCCTTCAGCGCGATGAACAGGAACTGCGGGATGAACAGGGCCAGCCACAGCGCGCCGGTCAGCAGGGGCCGTTTCGGCATGCGTTTGAGTGCCAGGAAGCCGCCGGCGATCGCGCCCGCGCCGTGGGCCGACATCAGCAGCGCGTACGCCGAGGCGCCGCGGTCCTCGGTCAGGACGGTCGCGCTGAGCACGTGGTAGGGGCCGAACACGGTCAGGCCCAGGACGACGAAGACGCAGATGACCGACCACAACCACGGCCGGGAGGCGAAGGCCGTCCAGCCCTCGCGGATGTCCTTCAGCACGCGGGGACGGCCCGCGGCGGCGGCGCCGGACAGCCGCAGCGTCCAGACCAGCAGGCAGCTGATCAGGCAGGTGGCGGTGACGAACACCATCACGACCGGCGGCCCGGCCACGACGAGCAGCACTCCGGCCAGCGCCGGCCCGCCCAGGGTCACGCACGACTCGGTGATGCGCAGGGCGGCGTTGGCCTCGTGCACCCGGCCCGGCGCGACCTCCGGGACGATGCCGGAGATGGACGGCTGGAACAGGGCGGTGGCGGTGCCGAAGACGGCCTGCGTGATGAGGATCTCGGCCAGGCTCGGGCTGCCGGTCAGCAGGCTCACCGCCAGCCAGCCCTGCGCGGCCAGCCGTACCAGATCGGCGAGGACGAGCAGCGGCTTCGGACGGAAATGGTCGGCCAGCGCGCCGCCGAACAGCATCAGCACGATGGTGGGCCCGAGTGAGGCGGCCAGCGCGTAGCCGACGCCGCTGGCGCCGTAGCCCTCGCCCAGCACGGCGGCGATCAGCCCGATCGGCAGGATGATGTCGCCGAGCAGCGAGATGGTGCGGGCGGCGAAGTAGTTGCGGAAGTTCGCCGACCACAGGCGCGGCCCCGCGCCGGTCGCGAGATCCTCGGTCAAGGTTGGGCCCGGAGCTCGCGGATCGTCTCCCACAGGGCGGCCGGGGTGGCGAAGGTGGTGAAGGTGACCAGGTCGTCGGGCAGCGCGAGCTGGTACTCGTCCTCCAGCCTGGCCGCCAGGTTGATCATGCTGATCGAGTCGAGGCCCAGGTCGACCAGGGAGACGTCGGGCTCCAGCCCGTCGGCGACGACCCCGTCGGGCAGGCACTCGGCGATGGCCGCCTCGAACCGCTCGTCCCAGGTGATCTGCATGCTCTTCACTCCGTTCCTCGGTGGGGGAGAAGGTTTCCGGCCAGCCAGGCGGCGACGCCGTCGGCGTCGCAGGCTCCGGTGATCGCGTCGGCCGCGCGCAGCACGTCCTGTTCGGCGTTCTGTACGGCCACGCCCACCCCCGCCCAGCGCAGCATGCCGAGGTCGGCCGCCGAGTCGCCGAAGGCCACCACCTGGCCGGCCCGTACGCCGCGGTCCGCGCACCAGCGGCGCAGGGCCGAGGTCTTGTCGACGCCCGGCGCGACGATGTCGGCGAAGCCGTCGAAGCGGTGCGAGACCTCGGCCAGGCCGGCCACGGACGCGGCGACGGCGGCGTCGAAGCGGGCCGGGTCCATCCACGGGTTGCGGGCGAACAGCTTGAAGACCGGGCCGGCGACGCGGCCCTCCCCGGCCCGGCGTACGCGGACGGTGCTGAGCCGGTCGGGGTAGTCGTGTTCGACCTCGGCCGCTTCGGCGGTGACCCAGCCGAAGCTGGTGCGCGGCGCGGCGGCGGTGATCCGGTCGGCGATGGTGTGGATCGTCTCCGCATCCAGCACCTGTTGTCCGGAAATTTCGCAGGAAGGGAGGGCGTAGGTGATGGCGCCGCCGCAGCAGATGCCGGCCGAGACCAGCCCCACCTCGTCGGAGACGCGGCGCAGCGCGGACAGGTGGCGGGCGGTGACGTAGACGATGTCGAGCCCGGCGGCGGCGACCGCGCGCAGCGTGCCCACGGTGGCGGGTGACAGCGAGCCGTCGCTGCGGAGCAGGGTGCGGTCGAGATCGGTCGCCACGACGCGCAGGCGGGAGGCGTCGATCACCGGCCCGCCCCCCTGGCGGGGACCACGTCGGACAGGCGTACGCTCCAGTCGCCCGCCGCGGCGGTGAGGAAGCGGTGGATGCCGGCGGCGAAGGCGCTCACCCAGGGCCGGGAGTAGAAGTCGGTGCGGTAGCGCACGTCCACGCTGATGACGCCGGGCCGCTCGGCGCTCAGGATGCGCAGGCCGCCGCGCGGTACCGGGAGCACGGGCAGGCCGACCTGCCTGAAGACGGCCCGCCCGGTGCCGGCCTGCCCGGTGTCCGGCTTGGCGGCGGCTGGGTCGTTGTGGCTGCCGAAGTCGAAGTTGACGTAGCGCGGCACCCTGGCCGGGTCGGCGCCGTGGCGCACGCCGTACTGGGACGGGTTGACGAGCTTGGTGACCAGCGAGTGCGGCAGCTGCTGGCGGCGCAGCGCCCCGAGGACCGCGCGCGTCTCCATGGCCAGCAGCCGCTCCAGCGTCGGGTCGCCGCTCAGGTCGGTGCGGAAGACGATGGGGGTGGCGAAGTACCCGAAGACCTCGGCGACCTCGGGCAGCACCCGGTTGGCCGCCGAGCCGTAGACGGCGACGTCGTAGGGGTCGTGGGGGGTGGAGCCCGGCAGGCGGTGCGCGGCGACGGCCGCCTTGACCGCGGCCGAGACGATCCCGTAGACGCTGACGCCCGCGGCCGTGGCCGCGGCGGCGAGCTTGGGCTGCAGGTCCGGCGCGGTGGTGAAGCGCACCCGGTCGGCCCCTGTTTCGCCGCCCGGCGCCGCGGGGTCGGTCAGGCCGGAGGCCGGCAGCGGGTCGACGCCGTCCAGCGTGGTACGCCAGTAGTCCGACAGCCGCTCCAGGACGGCCCCCTGCAGATACGAGCGCTCCCAGGCGGCGTAGTCGGCGAACTGGACCGCGACCTCGGGCAGCCCGGGATCGGTTCCGGCGGTCTGCGCGCCGTAAAGCCGGATCAGGTCGTTGACCAGGACGTCGCGGGACTTGCCGTCGGCGATGATGTGGTCGACGCTGAGGCCGAGCAGGCTCAGTTCATCCTCCACACGTACCAGCCACGCGCGCAGGAGCGGGCCGCCGGCCAGGTCGAAGGGCTCCTGCAGGCGGCGCTCCAGCAGGCTCAGCGCCTGCTCGCGCGAGCCGGCGGCGGTCACGTGGAAGAAGTCGCGCAGTTCGGCCACCGGGCGCATACGCAGGCCGTCGAATGTGGCGCGTAAATTCTCGTGGCGGGCGGCGACGCCGTGCAGCGCGGTTTCGAGCGCGGAACGGTCGAGTTTCCCGGTTATCTCAATGCAGGTGGCGATGATGTTGTTCGGAATATGCCCGCCGCCGGCCAGGAGACGTTCTTCCTGGGTGTGTGATACCGGCAGATCTCGGTCGGCTCTCGATAGGACGGTAATTCCCCCGGACCGCGCCAAATCTTCCTCCGTATGTCGTGTTCGGGCTGTATTTGCTGCCCCGTCGCCCGGACGCGAATGGAACTCCAACAGATCGCGTCCGGAATGTCAATGCGTCCGAGCGGCCCGCGCTGGCTGTCAGGAGCCTGATAGGCGTCTCGACATGCGTCCGAACCGCAGTGCCCCCTACCTGCGAAGAATCTCATAAGGGAGGAGCCGTAAAACAGGATTACGGCCTGTCCGGGCGCTGGTCGGCGGTGCCTTGTGACCCACGTCACAACAAGGTCGGGGATTGACACATTCATTTTCCGATGCGAATCTCGCCAATGATGTAGCCAGGGCTCAAATCGGGGGACGGTGCCTGTGCAAACCCATGTCTTGACGCGTTCAGGTCTGCTGCCCTGGATTGTCTCGGGCCCGGACGAAGCCGCACTGCGGGCCAGGGCGGCGGAACTGTCACGGTACGTAGCAGCACAGGAGCGGATCGACCTGACCGGCCTTTCCTATTCCCTTTCGAAGGCCGATGGCAGGTCAAGTAACCGGGCCGTTCTGCTGGCTCAGGACCGCGCCGGATTGATTGCGGGAATGGCCGCGCTGGCCGACGGCGAAGACGTTCCGGGGCTCTTTCGCGGCACCGGCCCAAATCGCCGGACGGCATTCCTGTTCTCCGGGCAGGGCGGTCAGCGCGCGGGGATGGGCCGCGAACTCGCCGAGGTCTTCCCGGTGTTCTCCGCGGCCCTCGACGAGATCTGCGCCCACTTCGACTTCCCGCTGCGCGAGGCGATGTTCGCCGCCGACGGCGCCACGCTGGACGAGACGCTGTACACCCAGGCGGGCGTGTTCGCGCTGGAGGTCGCACTGTTCCGGCTCGTCGAAAGCTGGGGGCTGCGGCCCGCCTACGTGCTCGGCCACTCCCTCGGCGAACTGGCCGCCGCCCACGTCGCCGGCGTCATGTCGCTCCCGGACGCCTGCACTCTGGTCGCCGCGCGCGGCAGGCTGATGGGCCAGGTGGCCGGGGACGGCGCGATGGCGGTGATCCAGGCCGCCGAGCACGAAGTCGCCGCCGACCTCGCCGCGAACGTCTCCCTGGCCGCCGTCAACGGGCCCGCCTCCGTCGTGGTGGCCGGAGACGCGGACGCCGTGGCCGAACTCGGCGCGCGCTGGCAGGCCAAGGGGCGCGTCGTACAGCGCCTCAACGTCCGGCTCGCCGGGCACTCCCCGCACATGGACGCCATCCTCGGCCCGCTGGGCGAGGTCCTGGCCGGGCTGGAACTGCGGCCCGCGCGCATCCCCCTCGTCTCCAACGTCACCGGCGCCATCGCCACCGAGACCGACCTGCGCTCGCCCGCCTACTGGGTACGCCACGTCCGTGAGCCGGTGCGCTTCCACGACGGCATGCGCCGCCTGCGGGAGGAAGGCGTCACCACCTTCCTGGAACTGGGCCCGGACGGCACCCTCACCGGCATGGGCCGCGCCTGCCTCGGCGAGGACACCGAGGCGGTACTCGTCCCGGCGCTGCGCGGCAGCAGGGCCGAGGCCCGCGCGATCGTGCTCGCGCTCGCGCAACTGCACGCCCGCGGCGCCCTGGTCGGCTGGGACCCGATCTTCGCCGGCTCCGGCGCCGAGCCGTACCCGCTCCCGGCCGGTCTTTCCGATGGGAACACCGCGACGGGCCCCGGCGGCTCCCTCCGCGAGCGGCTGCCGGCACTGCCGGAGCGGGAGCGGCTGCGCGTCCTGACCGACCTCGTGCGCACCCAGGTCGCCTTCGCCGCCGACCACCTGGCCGCCGGCGAGGTCACCGGCACGCGTCCGTTCGCCGAGCTCGGCCTGACCTCGCTCAACGCCGTCGAGCTGCGCGACCGCCTGGCCGCCGCCACGGGCACCCGCCTGACCGCCACGCTGATGTTCGACCACCCCACCCCGGCCGCCCTCGCGCGTCACCTGCACGACCTTCTCGCGGGTACGGCCGGCGGCCCGCACACCGCCCCCGCCCCCATGGCCGGCGACCCGGTCGCCGTCGTCTCCATGAGCTGCCGCTACCCGGGCGAGGTGCGCTCACCCGAGGACCTGTGGCGCCTGGTGTCGACCGGACAGGACGCCACCGGCGGCTTCCCCACCGACCGCGGCTGGGACCTGGAGATCCTCAGCCGCTTCGGCGAAGGCAGAAAGGGCGCCACAGGACCCGCCTACCGCAACGCGGGCGGCTTCCTGTACGCGGCCGGCGAGTTCGATCCCAGCGTGTTCCGCCTGTCACCGCGCGAGGCCCTGGCCATGGACCCGCAGCAGCGCCTGGCCCTGGAATGCTCCTGGGAGGCGATCGAACGGGCCGGCATCGACCCCGTCTCCCTCAAATCCACCGAAACCGGCGTGTTCGTCGGCACCAACGGCCAGGACTACGCCTCTCTCCTGCACGCCTCCCAGGAAGGCGTGGACGTCTACCACGGCACCGGCGGCGCCGCCAGCGTCCTGTCCGGCCGCATCTCCTACGCCCTCGGCCTCGAAGGCCCCGCCCTCAGCGTGGACACCGCCTGCTCCTCCTCGCTGGTGGCACTCCACCTGGCAGGTCAGGCGCTGCGGCAGGGCGAGTGCTCGATGGCCCTGGTCGTGGGCGTCACCGTGATGGCGACCCAGCGCAAGTTCCTGGAGTTCGCGCGCAACCGGGGGCTGTCGCCGGACGGGCGTTGCATGTCGTTCGCCGAGGCGGCCAACGGGATCGCCCTGTCGGAGGGCATCGGCGTCCTGCTGCTGGAGCGGCTGTCGGACGCCCGCCGTAACGGACACCGCGTCCACGCGCTGCTGCGAGGCAGCGCGATCAACCAGGACGGCGCCTCCAACGGCCTGACCGCACCCAACGGACCCTCGCAGGAGCGGGTGATCCGGCGCGCGCTCGCGCACGCCGGCCTGCGCCCGGACGACGTCGACGCCGTGGAGGCGCACGGCACCGGCACCCCGCTCGGCGACCCCATCGAGGCCAACGCCCTGCTCGCCACCTACGGCCGCGACCGCCCCGCCGGCCGCCCCCTCTGGCTGGGCTCGCTCAAGTCGAACCTCGGCCACAGCCAGGCCGCCGCCGGGGTCGGCGGCGTCATCAAGGTCATCATGTCCCTGCGCCACGGCCTGCTGCCCCGCACCCTGCACGTGGACGAGCCGACCAGCCGCGTCGACTGGAGCGCGGGCCCCGTGCGGCTCCTGACACGGGAGACGGCCTGGCCCGCCCGCGACGTCCCGCGCCGGGCCGCCGTCTCGGCGTTCGGCATCAGCGGCACCAACGCCCACGTGATCATCGAGGAGGCGCCGCACCCGGAGCCTCCGCCTGCCCAAGAGCCCGCCCAAGAGCCCGCGCCCGCCCGGGAGCTCGCGCCCGCTCAGGAGCCCGCGCCCGCCCGCGACGTCAGCGCGCCGTGGGTCTTCGCCGCGCGCACCGAACCCGCGCTGCGCGCGCGGGCCGCGCAACTGCTCGACGTGCTCGACCGCGCCGCCACGCCCGCCGACGTGGCGGTGTCGCTGGCCACCAGCAGAGCATCACTCGAGTACGGCGCCGCCATCGTCGCCACGGATCGGGCCCACCTGGCCGAGGCCCTCAACGCCGTGGCCACCGGCGGCGAGGCGGACGGCCTCCACCGGCGCACCACCCGCAAGGAACCCGCGACCACCCTGCGCCTCACCGCGGGCGGCACCCGGTTCGCGGACGAACTGGCCACCGCCCTCCCCACCTACGCGCGCGAACTCGCCACGATCACGGCCGCACCGGCTACCGGCGCGCGAGCACCATCCGAGCAGGAGGCCGGCCGCGCTCTGGTCCATTGCCTCGTCCACTGGGGTCTTCGCCCGGACGCCATCACCTGGCCGGAAGGCCTCGCCGCCGGGATCCCCGGCCTGGCCGGGGTGCCGGTCCTGGCGGCAACGGCAGAGCCGGACTCCGGTCTCGTGGTGACGATCGGCGACCCGGGGCCCGCTGACGAGGGCCACCTGGCCTACCGTCCCGGCGAGGGCGCCGCCGTGCGCGAGCTCGCCACGCTGCTCGCCCGCCTGTACGCCGCGGGCGTCCCGGTGAACTGGCGGGCGTTCACCGCCGAGTTCGGTGGCGAGCACGTGGACCTGCCCACCTATCCGTTCCAGCGCCGCCATTACTGGCTGAAGGCGCCGGCCGCGCCGTACACCTCCCACTGAAGCCGCCACGATGCCGCTCGCCACTCGCCCCGCGTCGAGGATCAGGGACTACCTCGCCTCCGTGCTCTCCCAGGCGGGCGCCGCCCGCGAGGACGCGGCAACCGCCGCGACGCAGGTGCACGTGGACCTGCCCGGCCAGGACGCCGCGGCGTTCTACCTGACGTTCACCGAGCACGACCTGCTGGGCTGCGGCGAGGGGGTGCTGGCGGCGGCCACCGCGGTGGCCCGCTTCGACGGCGGCGTCATCGAGCACCTGTGGAGCCGGCGCGTCACGGGCACCCGGGCGGTCATGTCCGGCCTGGTCAGCCTGGAGGGCTCCTACCGCGAACTGGCGGGGCTGCGCCGGGCCATGCGCGGGCCGAAATTCCGGGCGTGGGTCAACCGGCTGCGCCTGCCGTCCAGGGCGGCGCACCATCCGGCCTTCCGCCCGCGCGGCGGCCCGCCGCTGATCGTCATCCTGGGCGCGACCAACGACGACGCCGGCGGCCTCAGCCCGATGGCGCGGGCCAGGGCGGCGAAGGCGATCGAGGTACGGCACATGCTGGCCGGCGCGCGGCTGGTGCTGACCGGCGGCTTCGGCGCACATTTCAACACCACCGGCCACCCCCACTGGCGCTACCTGGCCGACCACCTGAGCGAGCGCGGGGTGCCGCCGCAGGACATCCTCGCGGTGACGGAGAGCAAGCACACCTACGAGGACATCCTGTACCTGCGCGAGGTCGTCGCCCTGCACCGCCCGAAGCGGGTCGTGGTGGTGACCTCCGACTACCACGCGGCCCGGGTTCGCTGCATCCTCGACCTCGTGCTGCCGACCGCGGGCCTGGCGGTGGCCTCCAGCGACGGCGTGGACGCCCGCCTGCTCGCGCGCCTGGCCGCGCACGACGAGGAAGCCCTGGCCAGGACCGTCGTGGCCGCCGCCCTGTTCGGCCCCGACCAGCTCAACGACGGCCCGCTCGCGGTCTGCCTGGGCCCGACGTTGTGCTGGAAGTCCGTCTGATCCGGTACGCGGTCACAGGCGCTCTAGCGGGTGTTGAAGGTGTAGTCGGTGAAGTTCTTTCCGCCGGGGTGATAGGCGGTCGAGGTCCCGCCGGACGGGGCCCAGTTGCCGTGGACCGTGTCGCAGTTGTGGCCGGGGCCGCACCACTTGCCGACGATGCGCCACTCGGTCTGGCCGGGGCGCTGGTTCACGCAGCCCGAGATGCGGACGTGGGTGCTGGAAGCGCGAGGGGTCTCCCAGCAGGCCAGGTCGAGCGTGATGTCTCGGGTACTGGCGCCGGCGACTCCGAAACCGGTGGTGGTCAGGGCCGTGGCGAGGGCCGCGACGGCGGCGGCCCTGGGAAGGAACCTGCTGGGGCGAGCGGACGGTGAGCGGGGGACTCGCATGGACATCTCCTTGTTGCGGTTGGTGACTACGGTCTGGTGGGTCATCGTTCGCGGGTGACGCGGCCCGCGATCGACCGGGTTTCGAGGTATTCGGCCAGGCCCTGCCTGCCGAGTTCGCGTCCCATGCCGGACTGCTTGAACCCGCCGGCAGGGGTGCCGGCGTTGATGTTCACGGTGCCCGGCCGAAGGTGTATCTGAGCATCCCCTTGTCCATCCTGGCCAGGCCGGGGATCGCCCGCATGACGGCGCAGCGGATCTGTTCGCCGCGGGGCATCTTCGCCACTTCGGGCGAGCTGATGAACCGTTCCTGCTCGGCCAGTTTCAGGTCCGGGTTCCAGCGCTCCACCTCGCGCGGGTTGTCGAACCCCTCGTTGACGGGGACGCCGATGGTCTTGATGGCCGGGACGACGGTGCGCATCATCCGGGAGGAGAGTTTCGAGAAGCCCAGCAGGAGGATCTCGCCGCTCTTGAAGTGGGCGGTGATCCTGCGCAGGAGCCTGATGAAGGTGGGCCGGGTCATCCACGGGTAGAGCCCGTCCATGACCGCGATGACCGGCCGGTGTGAGGGGAGCGCCTCCAGCCAGCCTTCGTCGTCGAGTGAGGTGGCCAGCATGTGGATGTTGGCGGTCTCCTGGTACACCTGGGCGCGCAGGGCGATCATCGTGGGCAGGTCCACGTCGTACCAGTCGGCTTCGGGCGGCGGGCCGATCCGGTAGCCGCGGCTGTCGAGCCCGCAGCCGAGGTCGAGGACGATCGCGCTGGGGTGGCGGGTGAGGAATCCGCGGATCCAGCGGTCGAAGTGGACGGCCCTGATGGTGACGTTGAGCCGTTCCTTCTCTTCGAGTTTGGGGGTTGGCTGGATGCGCGACCAGTCGTAGTCGAAGGACTGGGCGACCTTCTGGGCGTACGGGTCGCCCAGGATGGGGCTGGCGGCGCCGGCGTCCACGGCGCGGGCGTGCAGGGTGATGAACGAGGTCTCCTCGATGCCGCCCAGGCCCGCGGTGCTGATTCCGGGCACGGTCCTTCCTTTCTCACTGCCGCATCGCGGCGACGGTGTCCTCGGTGGGCGCGGGGGTGGCGGACGGCAGCCGGGTCTGGCGCAGGTAGCGGTCGAACCAGCCGACCGCCAGCTCCATCGCCTTCTCCAGGCCGGGCCCCGTGTACAGGCCGAGCACGTCGTAGGGCAGGATTTCCAGCCGCTTCGGCTCACCGGCCTTGTCGAAGGCGCTCTGCGCCTCCTCCAGCACGTGGTACGGGTCGTAGTGGCCGTTGGCGATCATGAGCAGGGGTGTCGGCGCGAGCCGGTGGATGAGGTTCTCGGGGGCGAAGGTGAGCAGGTGCTCGGTGGAGTCGAGCGTCTTCTCGTTGCGGTAGGTGGGGTACAGCGTGGACGACAGCTCGTGCGCCTGCCGGGCGCTGTCGTGGTCCAGGCTCAGATGGGGCACCCGCAGGCTGGCGCCCGTCTCGTGGCGGCGTTGCCAGTCCAGGTCGAGCTGCTCGCGCATCGCGTGCACGCCTTCGCGGCCGAGGAGCCGTTCCAGGTAGCGCCAGCCGTTCCAGACGCTGGGGCTTTGCACGACCACCGCCTTGACCCGGCGGTCCAGGACGGCGGCCTGGACGGCGACGGAGCCGCCGACGCTGACCCCCCACAGCCCGATCCGCTCGGGCTCTACCTCCGGCCGGGTCTGCAGGTAGGAGACGGCGCTGCGGAAGTCGTCGACCTGCCGGTCCGGGTGGTCCAGGCCGCGCGGCTCACCCTCGCTGGAGCCGACCGTGCGGTAGTCGATGGCCAGGACGGCGAAGCCCGCGCTCACGAAGTAGGGCGCGAAGTACGCCAGCGCCTCCTTCACCATCACGCCGCTGTGGCCCAGCACCAGGGCGGGCGCGGGAGTCCGCTCCGGCAGATACAGGTCGGCCGCGCAGCGGGTGCCGAGGCTGTTGAACGTCACGTGTTCCGGCTGAAGAGCCATGTCTTCACATCCTTCTTGATATTTCAGCCACAACTGAAACAGCTAGCATCTTGGACTTAACCATCATTAGCATTAATCGGCAAGCCCTGCCGGGCTTCTCTGGCAACATCCTTGGATCTGGCGGACTTTGGTGATCGATGGTTAACTGCGTATCACCTGGAAGGAGCTCTTGTTGGCACAGCGCACGCGGCGCGGAAGACCGCCGGGAGATCGCCGCGCGGTGATCCTTCGCGAGGCCGCGCGGCTCTTCCACGAGCGCGGCTTCCACGGCACGAGCATCAGCGAGATCGGCGCCGCGGCAGGAGTGAAGGGCCCGACCGTGTACCGGCACTTCTCCGACAAGAACGCCGTGCTGGTGGCCCTGATCGAGCGGAGCGCCGACCGGTCGGAGAGCGATGTCGCCCAGGTTCGGCGCGACGGCGGCACGCCCGCCGAGCTGCTGGCCCGGCTCATCGGGGTGCAGGTGTGCCAGGCCGTGGAGGACGGCCCGGTGACCGCGGTCGCCGCCCGCGAGGTGCGCAACCTGCCCGCCGGGACGAGCGAGCCGCTGCTGCGCCGCGCCAGGCTGAACCACGAGCTGTGGACGGGCCTGCTCGCCCAGGCCCGCCCGGAGCTGGCGAAGGACGAGGCCCACGCGCTGGTGACCGGCGTGAAGTGGCTGATCTTCACGCTCGCGACCGGCCGCACCGGCCTGGAGACCGACCGGCTGCACCGGCTGATCGCCGGCATGGTGCTCGACGTCCTGCTGCCCGGATGTCCGCGTCGCGCGGAGCCCGGCTGATCCACGAGAAAGGAGTCCGCATGGACATCGCCAACGGGGTCGCACTGGTCACGGGCGACGTTCTCATCCAGCGCGGCACCCCGCACGCCTGGAGCAACCGTTCCGGCGAGGTGTGCGTGCCGGCCTGCGTGGCGATCGGCGCGGACGCGGCCACCAGGCCACAGTAGGGTTCTGGCCGGGACGAAGGGGGAACGGGTGCAGCCCGCTGGCGACAGGCGTGAACCGATCATCCGGCAGGCGGCACGCCTGTTCGTCGCCCAGGGTTACCACGCGACCGGCATGGACGAGATCGGCGCGGCGGCCGGCGTCACCGGACCCGCGATCTACCGCCACTTCACCGGCAAGGACGACCTGCTGCTGGCGATCGTGGCGGCCGACACGGCACGGGCCGAGGCCGAGATCCGCGAGGCCTACCAGGAGGCCGGCTCCCCGGAACACCTGCTGCGGGCGCTGGTCGGCAAGCGCGTACGCCGGGCGCTCACCGACGCCCACCTCATGATCGTCGCGGCCCGCGAGGCGGGCAACCTGCCCGCCGGCCCGCGGCGGCCCATGGCCCGCCGCCGGCGCCTGATGCGCGAGGAGTGGGCCCACCTGGTCGCGGAAACGCACCCCGGGCTGCCCGACCCCGAGGTCCGCGCGATGGCCGACGGCGTCATGGCGCTCATCTACGGCCTCGTCGCCGCCGATGCCGGATGCGACGAGGAACGGCTCCAGCGCCTGGCGTATGAGGCGGCACTGGCCGCGTTGCGCCCTCGCGGGGACCACTAAGAGCCTGATGGACCAGCTACTCGGTGTTGCTATCTACCGGTAGTCGGTGTTACTTTGTACCGGTAGCTAGCGCCACCGAGTAGCTGGCGCGCCGGCCGTGGCGCATTCCCCCCGTACATCAGAGAACGGATATCCGGATGACAGTCCATCAGGCCCAAGGGCCCTCGATCCGCGTCCAGGGCCTGACGAAGGCCTACAAGGAACTCCAGGTGTTGCGCGGTGTGGACTTCGAGGTGGCGCGGGGCAGCATCTTCGCCCTGCTCGGCTCGAACGGTGCGGGCAAGACCACGGTCGTGCGCATCCTGTCCACGCTGCTCAAGGCCGACGGGGGCACGGCGCACGTGCACGGCTTCGACGTCGCCAAGCAGGCCGGGCAGGTGCGGGAGTCTTTCTCCCTCACCGGCCAGTTCGCCGCCGTGGACGAGATCCTCAGCGGCCGGGAGAACCTGGTGCTGGTCGCCAAGCTGCGGCACCTGGCGAACCCGGGCAAGGTCGCCGACGACCTGCTCGCCCGCTTCTCGCTGACCGAGGCCGGCGGACGCAAGGTGTCGACCTACTCCGGCGGCATGCGCCGCCGCCTGGACATCGCGATGAGCCTCATCGGCAACCCGCCGGTCATCTTCCTGGACGAGCCGACGACCGGGCTCGACCCCGAGGCCCGCCTCGAGGTGTGGCAGGCCGTCAAGGAACTCGCCGCCGGCGGCACCACCGTGTTGCTCACCACCCAGTACCTCGACGAAGCCGAGCAGCTCGCCGACCGGATCGCGATCCTGCACCAGGGCCGGATCATCGTCAACGGCACTCTGGCCGAGCTCAAGCAGCTGCTGCCGCCGGCCAAGGTCGAATACATCGAAAAGCAGCCCACCCTCGAAGACGTCTTCCTCGCGCTGGTCGGCAGCGACGGCAAGGACGCCAAGCACCGCGTGTCCGTCCAGACGAAGAACAAGGACCCCCGATGAACAAGCACTTCCTCGGCGACACCACCGTCCTGCTGGGACGATCCCTGCGCCACATCACCCGCAGCCCGGACACGATCGTCACCACCGCGATCATGCCGATCGCCATGATGCTGATGTTCGTCTACGTCTTCGGCGGCGCGATCAAAACCGGCTCCGACTCCTACGTGAACTACATGCTGCCCGGCATCCTGCTCATCACCGTCGCCTCCGGCATCGCCTACACCGCCTTCCGCCTGTTCACCGACATCAAGAGCGGCATCTTCGAGCGCTTCCAGTCGATGCCGACCGCCCGCTCCTCGGTGTTGTGGGCGCACGTGCTGACCTCGCTGGTCGCCAACTCGGTCTCCCTCGTGGTCGTCCTGCTCGTCGCCCTGATCATGGGCTTCCGCTCCGGCGCCACGGTGGGCGCCTGGCTCGCGGTCGCCGGCATCCTCATCCTGTTCACCCTGGCGCTGACCTGGATCGCCATCATCCCCGGCCTCACCGCCAAGACCGTGGACGGCGCGAGCGCGTTCTCCTTCCCGCTCATCTTCCTGCCCTTCCTCAGCTCCGCCTTCGTGCCCACCAACACGATGCCCGGCCCGGTCCGCTTCTTCGCCGAACACCAGCCGGTCACCTCCATCGTCAACGCCATCCGCGCCCTGCTCACCGAACAGCCGGTCGGCACCGACATCTGGATCGCCCTCGGCTGGTGCGTGGGCATCCTCGTCGTCGCCTACGGCTTCGCCATGAACACCTACCGCCGCAAGATCGCCTGACCAGGGAAAACATCGCGAGATGGGAATGCCATGAGTGAATCCCTCCACACCGTCACGACGATGCCGACGGCCCGCCGGCCCGGCTGTCCCTTCGACCCGCCCAAGGAACTGCTCGACATCCGCGAGCGCGGCCCTATTGCCCGCTACTCCTTCCCCGACGGGCATCAGGGCTGGCTGGTCACCGGGTTCGACCTGGTCCGGTCGGTGCTGGCGGACCAGCGGTTCAGCTCGCGCAAGGAGCTGATGCTCCATCACCCGACCATCGACTTCGGCGACATCGAGGTTCCTGCGGCGCCGCCGGGCGAGTTCCTGCTGATGGACGATCCGCGGCACAGCCGGTATCGCAAGCCGCTCGTGGGCAAGTTCACGGTACGGCGGATGCGGCAGCTCACCGAGCGGGTCGAGCAGGTCACCGCCGAGCACCTGGACGCCATGGAGCAGGCCGGAACCACGGCGGACCTGGTCACCGCGTTCGCCAAGCCGATCCCGGCCGTCATGATCTGCGAGCTGCTGGGCGTGCCGTACGCGGACCGGGGCTCTTTCCAGGAGAACATCGACAAGTTCATGAGCGGGGAGACCAGCGACGAGGAACTGATCGCGGCCTACACCGCGGTGCAGACGTATCTGGCCGAACTGGTGGCCGCCAAGCGCGCCGAGCCCACCGACGACATCCTCAGTGAGCTCACCGACAGCGACCTCACCGACGAGGAGCTGAAGGGGATGAGCCTGATCCTGCTGGCGGCCGGGCTCGACACCACCACGAACATGCTCGCGCTGGGCACGTTCGCCCTGCTGCGGAACCCGGCCCAGCTGGCCGCGCTGCGCGCCGGCCCCGAGCTCATCGACAGCGCCGTCGAGGAACTGCTGCGGTACCTCAGCGTCGCCAAGGGCTCCGTGCGGGTCGCGCTGGAGGACGTCGAGCTGGGTGGCCAGAGCATCAAGGCCGGGACGACGGTCCTCCTGTCCTACAACACCGCCAACCGGGATCCCGAGCGCTTCAGCGACCCCCACCTGCTCGACCTGCGCCGGCAGGACGGCGGGCACCTGGCCTTCAGCCACGGCGTCCACCAGTGCCTCGGCCAGCAGCTGGCCCGCGTCGAGATGCGGGTCGCGTTGACCGCGCTGGTCAAGCGCTTTCCCTCGCTACGGCTGGCCGTACCGGCTGACGAGGTCGCGCTGCGTCCGGAGAGCGCGGACATCTACGGCGTCAAGAGCCTCCCGGTCACCTGGGGCGCCTGAATGACAGGCGACTTCATGACCTCGCCTGAGGACGGCCCTTCGCGCCGTTCGGTACTCGGCGCGCTGGGCGCCGTCCCGCTGGCGGCCGGTGGCCTCGTGGCCAAGGCGAGCACCGGCCCGATCCCCAAGACAGGGCTGCGCAGAGTGCGTGACGTGCTGGCCCGGCATGTCGAGTCCGGGCGGATTCCAGGGCTGGTCGCCCTGGTCAGCCACGGTGGGGAGACGCACGTCGAGGCGATGGGAACCATGCGCGCCGAAGGCGGCGCGCCGATGCGCCGGGACACGATCTTCCGGATGGCCTCCACGACCAAGCCGGTGGCGATGGCGCCGATGATGGTCCTGCTCGACGAGTGCAAGGTGCGGCTGGATGACCCGGTGGATCAATGGCTGCCCGAACTTGCCGACCGGCAGGTGCTGAAGCGGCCCGACGGCCCGTTGAACGACACCGTCCCTGCACAGCGGCCGATCACCGTGCGGGACCTGATGACCGCCACGTTCGGTCTCGGCATCGATCCGACGGTGCTGAGCTTTCCGATCACGGCCGCGATCTTCGAGAGAGGGCTCTACCCGCCCGCGGGGTTGCCGATCCTTGGGCCGGATGAATGGATGCGCCGCCTGGGCACGCTTCCGCTGATCTATCAGCCAGGAGAGCACTGGCAGTACAACATCAGCCACGATGTCCTCGGGGTGCTGGTCGCGAGGGTCGCGGGCAAGTCGTTCGAGACGTTTCTGCGCGAGCGCGTCCTCGATCCGCTGGGCATGAAGGATACCGGTTTCCACGTGCCCGCTGGCAAGATCGACCGGCTGCCGCCCCTCTACGCGCCCGACCCGAAGACGGGAAAGCTCAACGTCTGGGACGAGCCGGTGGGCGGAAGCGTGAGCAAGCCTCCGGTCTTCCAGTCCGGCGGCGGTGGGCTGGTCTCCACCGTCGACGACTACCACGCCTACTTCCGGATGCTGCTCAACGGCGGGACGCACGGCGGCCGGCGCATCCTGTCCCGGTCCGCCGTCGAGATGATGACCACCAACCGCCTGACGCCCGAGGAGACGGCGATCCGCACCGCCATGGGCAAGAAGTTCGTCCACGTGTCCTTCGGCCAGGGGCAGCACGGCGGCTGGGGCTTCGGGATGGCGGTGCGCACCTACCGCGCCGACTACGCCTCCGTCGGTCAGTTCGGCTGGGACGGCGGAGCCGGGACCTCGACCTACGGCGACCCGGACAAGCAGCTCGTCGGCATCCTGCTCACCCAGGTCGGCACGACCAACCCGGACTCGACACGGGCCATCCTCGACTTCTGGAGCACGCTCTACCAGGTGATCGAGGACTGACCATCAACCCCAAGGGAAAGGCGCATGTTCAGCACGCGACGGCGAGGGTTCCTCGCCAATGTCATCCTCGCGACCACGCTCGTGATCGCCACCGCTCCCGCCGCCTCCGCGACGGCGAAGCCGGAGATCAAGGTCTCCGGCGGGGCCACACAGCCGGTCTTTTCCTATGAGGACGCCATCCGTGAGCACGTCCGGGTGCGGTCCTCGGTGGACAGTGACGGCGATGGCAAGAAGGACCTGGTCCGGGTGGACATCATCCGGCCGAAGGAGTCCGATTCCGGGCTCAAGGTCCCGGTGATCATGCAGGAGAGCCCGTACTACGACAACCCCGGCGTCGGCTTCGAGATCGAGAAGAAGAAGTACGACGCTGAGGGGAACGTGATGAAGTTCCCCATGTATTACGACAACTACTTCGTGCCCCGCGGGTACGCGTTCGTATCCGTCGACATGATCGGCACCAGGCTGTCCGACGGCTGCCCGACGTCTTATGGCGCCTCCGACGTGCTGGGCGGCAAGGCGGTCGTCGACTGGCTGAACGGCCGGGCGGTGGCCTACGACGACAAGGGCGATCCGGTCAAGGCCACCTGGACCACCGGGCGTACCGGGATGATCGGCCACTCGTACGAGGGAGCGCTCGGCGTCGGCGTGGCCGGTACCGGCGTGGAAGGGCTGGAGACGATCGTGCCGCTCTCCGCCTACACCAGCGGATACGAGAACGGCCACGCCAACGGTGTCCTCACCTGGTTCAAGGGCGGCGCGAGGTGGCAGTCCGAGCATGTCGACAAGGACCCGGCGGAGAAGTGTGAGGCGGTGCGCCGGCAGATGGACGCCGAATCCGGCGATGAGACCGGCAACTACACCGCCTACTGGAACGAACGCAACTACCGGACCGGGCCGATCGCGAAGGCGCGCAACGTCCGCGCCAGCGTCTTCGCGGTGATGGGCATGCAGGACCGCAACGTGGTGGGCAGCCAGTTCGCCGAGTGGTGGAGCGCGCTGCCCCGCGACGTGCGGCGCAAGGCGTGGGTGACCCAGTACGGGCACATCGACCCGTTCTGGGCCCGTCGCGAGGCGTGGCTCACCGCCCTCAACAAGTGGTTCGACCACGAACTGATGGGCGTCTCCAACGACATCATGCGCCGGCCGCGCGTCGACGTGCAGCTCGGCCCGGACCGGTGGATCAGCCAGGCCGACTGGCCGGCGCCGGCGCGGTCGACGACCCTGCGGCCGCGGCAGGACGGGTCTCTGGGCCGCGAGTCCTCGACCGGAACCGGCGGCTACGTCGACATCGCCAAGACCGAGATCGCGATGGCCGCCGACCCCGCCACCGCCAACCCGAACCGGCTGGCCTACCTGACCCCGCCGCTGAAGAAGGCGATGAGAGCGTCCGGAACGCCGTCCGTGAGCCTGCGCCTCAAGCTGGACAAGCCGACCGCCAACCTGGGCGTCCTGCTCGTCGACTACGGCCAGGACACCCGGATCAACTACCGCGAACGCGGCGCGACGTCCGGGGAAGGACTCAAGATCATCGGGGGCGAGGACTGTGTCGGCCAGAGCACGGCCGATGACGACGGCTGCTACTTCAAGGCCGGCGACAACACGGCGGCCTCCGGCTTCCACGTGGTCACCCGCGGCATCCTGGACGCGCAGAACCACAAGTCGCTCAGCCGCCAGACGCCGCTGACGCCGGGCCGGCCGTACCAGATCACCTGGAAGATGTTGCCGCTGGACTACGAGTTCAAGGCGGGACACCGGCTCGGCCTGGTGCTGACCGGGGCCAACGACGACTTCAACCTCGACATGTCCGGCAACGGCTCCGGGACCGACGTCGAACCCGGCACCGGGGCCCGGGTCACCGTCGACCTGGCCGGCACGTCGGTGTCGCTGCCGCTGGTGACCGCGCCATAGGGGGCACGTTTTCCCGCCGCCCGCGAGCAAGAACCAATCCGGCGCCGCGCGCATCTGATCAGGCATGAGTGAGATCGATGTTGAGCGAGTGCCCGCCGATCGAAACCTCGACTGGGACGGCTGCTTCAACGCCCGTGACCTCGGCGGCATCCCGGTACTCGGAGGCGAACAGATCCGATGGCGGGCCGTCATCCGCTCGGACAATCCCGAGCGGCTCACCCCTGCCGGCTGGTCGGCGCTCATTGCGTACGGCGTGCGAACCGTCGTCGACCTGCGCAACCCCAACGAGCGCCAAGGCGACCAGTGGGCGCGCCCCACAGGCCTGAGCACGGTGCACGTGCCGCTGGACGACGCGGACGACACCCAGTTCTGGACCTACCTGTGGGACAACAAGCTGGACGGTTCGCCGCTCTACTACCGGATCTTCCTCGAACGCAAGGCACGGCAGTGCGCCGCCGCCATCGCCGCCGTCGCGCGGGCTCGACCTGGTGGCGTCCTCATCCACTGCGGCCTCGGCCGCGACCGCACCGGGCTCATCGCCATGCTGCTCCTTGCCCTGGCCGGAGTCAGTCCCCACCACATCGCCGCCGACTACGAACTGAGCATCCCGCGCCTGCCCCGGCTGTTCGCCGCCCTGGGGATCGACGACCAGACAGCCGACATCCAGGACATCCTGGCTCGCAAGAACACCACGGCCCGAGCGGCCATCCATGACGCCCTGGACGGACTCGACGTGGCGGACCACCTGCGGACGGCGGGACTGTCCGGGCAGGACATCCAAGCCGTCCGCGAGCGCCTCCTCCCTGTGTGACCTCCCGAGGGGTTGGCTACCAGGCGATGGGGCCGAGTCGATCGATGAAGAGCCCGGTCGGTCCGTCGGCGCCGATCGTCGCGAGTTCGACGATCGGGTCGGTGCCCTCGGTGACGGTCAGCTGGCCGGTGTGATGGTTCATGTCGGTGGCGGTGAACTTGTGGTTGGCGACCTCGCCGGGAGTGATCATGTTGAATTTGACGTCCGGGAGCGCGTGGGCGTACCGGACGGTGATCATGTTGAGCGCCGCTTTCGACGAGGTGTAGGCGAGCTCGTGCATCTTCGAGGCGGGCTGGTCCGGATCGGTCACGACCGCGAAGCTCCCGGCGGCGCTGGACACCATCACCACCCGCGGATTGTCCGCCGCCCGCAGCAGGGGAAGGAACGCGTGCGTGACCCTGACCGGCCCGTACACGTTGGTGTCGTAGACGGAGTGGATCTCCTCAGCCGTCGCGTCCGCGGGAGCGACGGCCCGCCCTGGCGCGCCGGCGTTGTTGATCAGCACGTCCAGCCGGTCGGTGTGCTCGCGTACGAGCCGCTCGGCGTCGCGCACCGACTCGTCCGAGGTCACGTCCAGCGGGACCATGACCACGTTCGCGCCGCCGTCGGTCAGCCTGCCGGCGGCCGCCCGTCCTCGCCCCGGGTCGCGGGAACCGAGGAAGATCGTCCATCCGAGTTCCCCGAGCCGCCGGGCCGTTTCCAGGCCGAGTCCCTTGTTGCCTCCGGTGATCAGCACCGAGGTCTGTTCCGAGTTCGTCATGCCCCCTGAGACGAGATGCCCCGATCGGCTGTGACACGACCGGGACGGCAAGGCCATCACCGGGGTCGCCTCCGCCCGTCCGGGTGGCCTGATCGCGGTGTGGCGGGCGGGCATGCCGGGGCGCCGGTCACCGCGGGCAGGCGCCACGCCGGTTGAAGCCCCGGGTCACGCCTCCAGGGGTGCCGGCTTCAGCAGTTCCTCGCCGCGCCGCAGGGAACGCAGCCAGTTGGCGCGGGCCGCTTCGGCCGCGGCCTGGGCGTCGCCGGCGCGCAGCGCGGCGAGCAGGACGCGGTGCTCCTCGTAGGCCTCCTCGTGAACGGGGACGTAGCCCCAGATGTGCCGCTCTATGCGACGCAGTTGTTCGTCGAGTGATTCGAGCAGCTCGATCAGTACCGGGTTGCCGGCTCTTCGGTAGTAGACCCGGTGGAACTCCTCGTCGAGGGCGCTGAGCCGGTCGGGCGCCGTGGTGCGGGCCATCGAGTCGAGCAGGCCCTGCATGAGGTTCAGATCGGCTTCCGTCATCAACGGCGTGGCCAGTTCGGCGGCCAGCGCGTCGAGTGGCGCGCCGGCCTGGAACAGGTGCGGCGCCCGGTCGAGGGGCAGCCCGGCGACCCGGGTCATCCGGCTGGCGCTGGCCTCGATGAGTCCTTCCTGGCCGAGCCTGATGAGCGCTTCGCGCACGGGCGTGCGGCTCACGCCGAGGAACTGCGCGATCTCGACGTCGCGCACGACCTCGTGGGGCTGCAGGACTGCGTTGAGTATCCAGCTGCGCAGCTCCTCGTAGGCGAACTGCTGAGCGCTCGTGTAGCGCCTTGCTGACTTCACTAGCGGGAGGGGCACCGCTCAAATATATCGGCTATCGCCTCCGGCCGCGATCCCCCGGGGGAATGCGCCCAGTGAGTGGCTGGTAACAGGGGTCTTGTCGGAATTCGGCTGACCGATATACTGGCCGCCATTCCGCGACGAACCCCGGTGATCCCCCAGGTCGGCACGGCCACCGCCGGGGCGCGGCCTGGTCCACGCCCGCGAACCCGTGTGCGGCCAGAGCCTCGTGTGGGCACGGAGAAAGAAGGCAAGACGGTGAAACCTCAGACTCGGATCGCCGCGTTGTCCCTGGTCGGCCTGCTGGCCGCGGGGTGCTCCAGTGGTCAGGGCACGGCTTCCCCCGCCGCGGGGAAGGGGGGCGGCGTGCTGCGGATCGGCACCACGTTCACCTGTAACTCGATCAACCCGTTCGCGTCCACCGGGACGACCTGCGCGATGATCTTCCGGTACAACTACCCGTTCCTTG
Organism: Nonomuraea sp. NPDC059007; assembly: GCF_042740555.1. Classification (NCBI taxonomy): domain Bacteria; kingdom Bacillati; phylum Actinomycetota; class Actinomycetes; order Streptosporangiales; family Streptosporangiaceae; genus Nonomuraea; species Nonomuraea sp. NPDC059007. The sequence continues at coordinate 305,308 of NZ_JBHYJD010000009.1, forward strand.
TCCAGTACATCAGTTCCGGCGCCGTCGAAGGCGATCTGGCGACGAAGTGGACCACCTCACCCGACGGCCTCACCTGGACGTTCGACCTGCGTCCGGGCGCCAAGTGGTCGGACGGCAAGCCTCTCACCGCCGCCGACGTGGCCTTCACCATCAACACGATCGTGAAATACCGCAAGGGTCCGACCGCCTCGGAGGCCGCGTCGGTGAAGAACGTCAAGAGCGCTTCCGCCACCAGCCCGACCCAGGTGACCGTCACCTACGACAAGCCGACCGCCAACGTGCTCGGCCGCCTGGTGAAGATCCCCGTGCTCCCCGCCCACGTCTGGCAGCAGTACGCCACCGGCGACGGCATGCGGCTCAAGCAGACCCCGAACGCCGCGCCCCTGGTCGCCGGTGGACCGTTCCGGCTGGCCAAGTACACCAAGGACCAGATCGCGCTCATGGAGCCCAACCCCCACTGGTACGGCGACAAGCCCAAGCCGGCCGGCTTCGGCCTGCAGTTCTTCAGCAGCCCCGACGCCATGGTGAACGCGCTCAAGACCAACAGGATCGACTACGCCGCGCCGTTGCCCATCACCGCGGCCAAGCCCGTCGAGCAGGCGGGGTTCACCGTGACCAGGCAGCCCGGCTTCCGCATGCACAACCTGATCATCAACCAGTCGCCCCACCAGAAGGCCCACCCCGAACTGCGCGAGCCGAAGGTGCGTGCGGCGTTCGAGGCGGCGGTCGACAGGAAGCGCATCATCGAGGTCGCCTACCTCGGCTTCGGCACGCCCGGCAGCTCCATCATCCCCCCGGTGAGCGGCGACTGGTACGACCCGTCGGTCAAGCCCGACGCCTTCGACCTCACCCGCGCCGCCGCCCTGCTCGACGAGGCCGGATACAAGCCGGGTCCGGACGGCATCCGCGTGGCCGGCGGCGCGACCATGTCGTACGAGGTGATCATCCCCGACGTCGAGGGCGGAGAGGGAGAACGCGCCCTGCAGATCGTCACCGAGGACTTCAAGAAGATCGGCGTCCAGCTCAAGCCGCGGCCCGCCGACAACGCCACCGCCTTCGACCAGATGACCGGCACGGACAAGAAGTACGACCAGTACACCGTCGCGCAGTGGGGCTGGATCGCCCAGCGCGACCCCGACTTCCTGCTCAACGCCATGACCTGCGACCAGTGGGGCAGCTGGAACGACAGCGCCTACTGCGACAAGAAGTACGACGAGATGTACGAGCGGCAGGCGGGCACGGTCGAGGACGGCGCGCGCAAGAAGCTCGTCTGGGAGATGCAGAAGACGGTCAAGGACGCCCGGCCGTACGTCGTCACGCACTACGACGACGTCGTCGAGGCCCACACCAAGAGCTGGAGCGGGTTCGCCACCTCCGCGCTCGGCATCCTCGACTCGCAGTCCCGCTTCGGCCTGCTGTCCGCCGGCTCCGGATCCTGAGGATCGCCCGTGTCGCGTACCAGCCATCTGATCAGGCGCCTGCTGGCGGCCCTGATAACCGTCTACGCGGTGGTGACGCTGAACTTCCTGCTGTTCCGCGTGCTGCCGGGGGACGCCGTGGCGAACATGTCACGGGTCCCCGGTGGCTCGCCGGAGCTGACCGCGGCGCTGCGCCGGCAGTTCGGTCTCGACCTGCCGCTCTGGGACCAGTACTGGATCTATCTCGGCCGCCTGGCGAGCGGCGACCTCGGCGTCTCCTTCGCCACGCAGGAACCGGTCGGCGCCCGCCTGGCCGAGGCGTTCGCCAACACGCTGCCCCTGGTCACCGCCGGGCTGCTGCTGGCCCTGGTGCTCGGCCTGGTCAGCGGCGCCCTGGCGGCCTGGTACCGGGGCGGATGGGTGGACAGGCTCAGCACCAACACCGCGATCGCCTTCTACTCGGTCCCGACGCCCTTCCTCGGACTGCTGCTGATCATGATGTTCGGCGGCTACCTGCCCGCGCAGGGGATGCGCGACGAGTTCCTGGTCGACCCGACGGGGGCCGAACTCGTGGCCGACCTGGTCAAGCACATGACGCTGCCGGCCATGACCATCGCGCTCATCGTCTTCGGCCAGTACACGCTCGTGGTGCGCTCCTCGATGATGGAGACGCTCGGCGACGACCACGTGCTGACCGCGCGGGCGCTCGGCGCCGGACCCGTCCGCATGCTGGCCAGGCACGTGCTGCCCAACGCCATGCTCCCCATCACCACCCTCGTCGCGCTCTCGCTGGGCGGCCTCATCGGCGGCTCGATCCTGGTGGAGAGCGTGTTCTCCTGGCCGGGCGTCGGCCGCGCCATGTACGAAGCGGTGGTCCAGCGCGACTACCCGATGCTGCAGGGAGTCTTCCTCGTGCTCACCGTCTCCGTGGTCACCCTCAACCTGCTGGCCGACCTGCTCTACGTCCGGCTCGACCCGCGGGTGGCCCGATGAGACGCCTGCGCGCCAACCCCAGGGCCGCCGCGGGCGTGGCCGTCCTGCTGCTGCTCACCGCCGTCGCCCTGCTGGCGGGATGGCTCGCACCGTACGGCCCGGCCGAGCAGGTCGGCCCCGTCTTCGGCCCGCCGGAGCCCGCCCACCCGCTGGGTCTGGACGACGGCGGGCACGACGTCCTCAGCCTTCTGCTGTACGGCACCCGCCCCACGCTGTTCGTCGGCGCGGCGGCGGCCCTGGTCGCGATCCTGGTGGGCGGCGTCATCGGCGTGGTGGCCGGGTACTTCGGCGGCTGGATCGACGGGCTGCTCATGAGGATCACCGACTACGCCATCGTGATCCCCGCCCTGCCGCTGGGCATCGTCATCGCGGCGGTGTGGGGCAGCAGCATCGGCCATCTCGTGGTGGTGATCGCGCTGCTGCTCTGGACGACCACCGCCCGCGTCATCAGGGCGGAGACCGCCTCCCTCAGGAACCGGCCCGCCATCCAGCGTGTCCTCGGGCTCGGCGCGAGCCACCTCCGCGTCATCGTCCGCTTCCTGGTGCCGCAGCTCGCGCCGCTGCTCAGCGCGATGGCCGCGCTCACCATCGCGCTGGCCGTCTTCACCGAGACCGCGCTCACCTTCCTCGGCCTCGGCGACCCCGACACCGTCACCTGGGGGACCATGATCCGCTTCGCGTTCCAGCGGACGGCGATGACACAGGGCGCCTGGTGGGCCTTCGCGCCGCCCGGCATCGCCATCTCGCTCGTCGTCATGTGCTGCTACTGGGTGTCCCAGTCGATCGAGGACACCCTCAACCCCCGGCTCAAGGTCGCGCACGCGTCCCGGACGTACTTCCAGGTGGTGAACAGATGAGCCTGCTCAGCATCCGCGACCTGGAGGTCGCCTTCTCCACCGGCGGCGCGCAGGTGCGCGCGGTGCGCGCGGTCAGCCTCGACCTCGCCCCGGGCGAGCGGGTCGCCCTCGTCGGCGAGTCGGGCTGCGGCAAGACCACGACCATGCTGGCCATGATGGGCCTGCTGCCCGCGAGCGCCACCGTCTCCGGGCAGGTGCTGCTCGACGGCACGGACATCCTGGCCGGCGGCGAGAGCACGATGCGGCCGCACCGCTGGACCGACATCGCGATGGTCTTCCAGGGCGCCATGAACGCGCTCAACCCGGTCCGCCGGGTGGGCGCCCAGATCGTCGAGGCGGTCCGCATCCACGGCGGCTCCCGGCAGGAGGGCAGGCTGCGCGCCCGCGAGGTGCTCGACCTGGTCGGCCTGCCGCGGGACGCCGTGTCCCGCTACCCGCACGAGCTGTCGGGCGGGCAGCGGCAGCGGGCGGTCATCGCGCTCGCGCTGTCGTGCCGGCCCAGAATCCTGCTGGCCGACGAGCCGACCACCGCGCTCGACGTGATCGTGCAGGACCAGATCGTCACCCTGCTGAAGGAGCTGAGCGACTCGCTCGGGCTGGCCGTCGTGCTCGTCACCCACGACCTGGCGCTGGTCCCTCGCCTGTGCGACCGGGCCGCCGTGATGTACGCGGGCTCGGTCGTGGAGAACGCGCCGTGCGCCGACCTCGTACGCGGCCCGCGCCATCCGTACACGCGGCGCCTGGTCGAGGCGACCCCCGACCTGGCCGGCGAGCGCCCGCTGACCTCCATCCCCGGCGCGCCGCCCAGGCTCGACGGGCCGCTGCCCGGCTGCGCCTTCCAGCCCCGCTGCGGGGAGGCGCTGGAGCGGTGCGCGAGCGCCGCGCCGCCGCTGCTCCCGCTGGCCGGCGGCAGATCCTGCGCCTGTCACCTTACGGAGGTGCCCGCGTGAGTCTCGTCGCCGACGACGTCGTCGTCACCTACGGCCGCAGGGGGCGGGCTCGCGCTCTCGACGGGGTCGCTCTCACCCTCGGCAAGGGGTCCATCGTCGCGCTGGTCGGCGAGTCGGGCTCGGGCAAGAGCACGCTGGCCCGCTGCCTCGTCCGCATGCAGGAGCCGGCCGCCGGCCGGGTCAGCCTGGACGGCACCGACCTGCTCACTCTGCGGGGCAGGCGGCTCAAGGACTTCCGCCGCCGCGTCCAGATGATCTACCAGGACCCCTACGAGTCGCTGATTCCACGCCAGCGGGTCAGCGACATCGTCGCCGAGGGCCTGGCCATCCACGGCGTTCCGAAGGGCGAACGGGACGAGCGGGTTCGCGAGGCGCTGATGGCCGTCGGGCTCACCCCGGTCGAGTCCTTCCTCGACCGCAGGCCGTTCGAGCTGTCGGGCGGGCAGCGGCAGCGGGTCGCCATCGCCGGGAGCCTCGTTCTCGAACCCGCGTACCTGATCGCCGACGAGCCGGTCTCGATGCTGGACGTCTCGGTCAGAGCGGGCGTGCTCAGCCTGTTCGGAGACCTGCGCCGCACCCGGGAACTGGGCATTCTGCTCATCACCCACGACCTGGCCACCGCCGTCCACGTCGCCGACCGGATCGTGGTCATGCACCGGGGAAAGATCGTGGAGGAGGGCCCGGCCAGGCAGGTGACGGCGGACCCCGCCCACGACTACACCCGTGCGCTCCTCGCGGCCACGCCGGACCTCGGCCGCCCGTGAAGCCACGTCAAGAACGGAGATCCATGCGCATCGCCATGGCCCAGATGTCCTCGGGGGACGACCGGGCCGACAACCTCCGCCGGATGGCGGCCACGCTCGACCGGGCGGCCGGCGAGGGGGCGGAGCTCGTCCTGTTCCCCGAGGCGTGCTCCTATCGGGGCACGCTCGCGGCCGAGCACGTCGAGGACAGGACGGGGCCCACACTGTCGCTGATGTCGGAGAAGGCGGCAGGTCACGGGATCGCCGTCCTGGCCGGGGGGCTCTGGCTCGCCTCCGGTGATCCGGGCCGGCCGTACAACGCCAGCGTTTTCGTCGGTCCCGGCGGCGAGCTCGCCGCGGAGTACCGCAAGGTGCACCTGTTCCGGCTGCGGGCCGCCGAGGTGAACGAGGACGAGGGCGCCTACACCACCCCGGGCGAGCACCTGGTCAACGTCTCCTACCGGGGGTTCGGCTTCGGCCTGTCGATCTGCTACGACCTGCGCTTCCCCGAGCTGTACCGGGCGCTGGCCCGCTCGGGCGCGGACGTGCTGTGCGTGCCGTCGAACTTCTCCGCCGTCACCGGCGCCGTCCACTGGGAGCCGCTGCTGCGGGCTCGGGCGATCGAGAACCTCTGCTACGTCCTGGCCCCGGCCCAGGAGGGCGTCAGCCCCGACGGGTTCGTCACCCACGGCCACAGCCTGGCCGTCGACCCCTGGGGCCGCGTGCTCGCGTGCGCTCGGGACGGCGCCGGGCTGATCATGGCCGAGCTCGACCGCGGCGCGCTCGACCAGGCTCGCGGCGCGCTCAACGCGCCGAACGAGACCGTTCCTTCCGTGTACGGCGGGTCGGTCGCGCAGGAGCAGGTCCATGGGTGAGACGGTGAAGGCGGTGCGGGTGCCGGTAGGTCCACGCCGGTTCTTCTACGACCGTGGCGAGCCCGCCGTGGCAGAGGTCGCCAGCGGGACCAGCCTCGTCTTCGAGACTCTCGACTGCTTCTCCAACCTGCTGACCTCGCCCGAGCAGCGCTTCCGCTCCGAGGCCGAGCTGATCGAGCTGGTCGGCGCGTTCAACCCGGTCGCCGGCCCCGTGGCCGTCCGCGGCGCCGTACCCGGAGACGCGCTGGCGATCACCGTCGAGCGCGTCAGCCTCGGCGCGCGGGCCGTGACGGTGCTCCACGCCGACCCCGAACTCGGCCTGCCGGACGGTGACACCCGCGTCTGCCCCGTCGAGGGCGGCACGGTGTGGTTCCCGACCTCGCGGGGACGCCTGGCGCTCCCGGCCAGGCCCATGATCGGCACCCTCGGCGTGGCCCCAGCGGGTGCCGCGTTCCCCTCGCTGCTGTCGCACGCCCGCTGCGGCGGCAACATGGACTGCCAGGCGCTACGACCCGGCAGCGTGCTCGTGCTGCCGGTCGAGGTGCCGGGCGGGCTGGTGTCGCTCGGGGACGTGCACGCGCTCATGGGCGACGCCGAGATCACCGGCACCGCGCTGGAGGCCCCGGCCGAGGTCACCGTGACGGTCGAGCTGCTGCCGGGGCTGGGCCGGGCGATGGCCGGGCCGTACCTCGACGAACCCCATCGGATCGGCGCCGTGGGCTGTGCCCACGGCGTGAGCGTCGACCACAACCTCCGCTCGGCGATGACCGAACTCCGGCGCAGGCTGGTCGAGGAGTGCGGCTACCTTCCCGGCGAGGCGTACGAGCTGCTCGGCGCGGTCGCCGAGGTCACCGTGAACCAGTGCGTGCACGGCGGCTGGTCGTCGGTCCACGCCGCCGTACCTCGCTACGTCACTTCCTGATACGAGGGATCATGCACCAATCGCGCAAACTCTCCGTGTGGGACATAGGCCGCACTCCGCTGTACGCGTGCCAGTACGACCAGCGCTTCTCCTACTGCCTGTACGTCCCCGACGACTACGCGCCGGAGGGGGACAAGGTGTACTCCCTCGTCGTGCTCGTCCACGGCACCGAACGGGACGTCCAGTCGTACCGGGACTCCTTCGTGGACTTCGGCAGGGCCAACGACTGCATCGTGCTGGCCCCGCTGTTCCCCGCGGGCATCCCCGACCCCGGCGAGCTCGACGGCTACAAGTACCTCGAACACCGGGGCATCCGCTTCGACGAGATCCTGCTCTCCATGGTCGAGGAGATCTCCGCCTGCTACCGGGTCGAGGGGGCCAGGTTCCTGCTGTTCGGCTACTCGGGCGGCGGGCAGTTCGCGCACCGGTTCGTCTACCTGTATCCGGAACGGGTCCGCGCCGCCTCGATCGGCGCGCCGGGCGCGGTGACCCTGCTCGACGAGGCCCTGCCCTGGCCCGCCGGCCTCGCCGGAGCCGAGGCGGTGCTGGGCAGGAACGTCGATCCGGCCGCGCTCGGCGGTACGGCCATGCACCTGGTGATCGGCGCCGACGACACGGGAACCCAGTCGAACAGCGTGCCCGCTGGCCATCCCGCCTGGATTCCCGGTGTCAACGACGAGGGCGTCCCGCGCACCACACGGCTGCGGGCACTGCGGCGCAGCCTGGAACGACACGGCATCCCGGTCCGCTACGACGTCGTGCCGGGTGTCGGCCACTACGGTCCCGGTGTGGTGAGCAGGGTGAAGGACTTCTTCACCCACGTGCTCACCGTCGACGCCGAACGGACCACCTCGGGCACGGGCTGACGTCAGCGCTGAACTCCGGACTTGCCTGAGCGGCGGAGAGCATGGCCGGTATCGAGATCGGCCTCATGGAGACTCCTTTTCCGCGATGGCCGTTCGACGCTGGTTCCCCTCAGCTCTGGCCGCCGACTTCTACCCGCACTGCAGTACACAGCCCGATCTGGTCGGCGCCTTGCAGGACGCGCAGGTCACCGTAGGCCCGATGACCGCCGACGAGATACGCCGGGTCATCGTTCAGCCCGCGGCCCGTGCCCGGTGCACCGTCGAAAGCGCTCTGGTCGCGCACTTGGTGGCGCAGGCTCACGGGCGGCCGGGTGTGCTTCCGCTGCTGTCTCACGCCTTGCTGGAAACGTGGCGCCGCCGTCAAGGCAACGCCCTCACGCTGGCCGGGTTTCACGCGACCGGCGGAATCGAACGCGCGCTCGCCAGAACGGCCGAGAGCGTGTTCACCACGTTCGACACCCGCCAGCAGCGCGTTGCCAAGCAACGGTTCCGGCGGCTGACCGCGCCTGGCGAGGCCACCGAGGCCACCAAACGCCGCATCGCCACCATCGAACTATCTGGCCGGTCGACGGCGGCGCCCCCGTCGCGTATCACCGCTTTGGAGCGTCGGTCGAAAGCGTCACCTACATCCCGGACGGTCGTCTCGCCACGGCGCATGACGACGGCACGGTCCGGGTGTGGTCCTGCGGAGCCTGCCGGCCGATCGAGCAGGTGCGGACGCTGGCGGAGAACCTTGGTGTGGACGACCACACCCGACGAACGGGCAGGCTTCCTGACCTTCATCGACGATGCCGACAAGAAGCAGAGATCGCGATGACTACCGGCCGCTTATCGAAGGTCGCTGACAGTAGCGGACAATGGTGCTATGACACGATTGAGCGCGAACATGCTGGCCCTCCTGGTTTGCCTGGTGCTGGTCGGTTGTGGTGCTCCCCTCGGGCGGGAAGCCGAGGAGCCCGCCGGTGGCGTAAACCCCACCGGCGAGGAGGCCGAGGCGCCTGGTGCCCCTACCGGTGGGAGAGGGGATGCGGAGGCGTACGGGGCCCCGATCGAGATCCCCGCGAAAACGGAGGATTCTGGCCGCCCTCTCGATCACATGATGAAGGTGATCAAGGACGGCATACGGCGGCAGTGCCCTCGGCACGAGTTGTGCGTCAAGGTGAGGGTCGAGGCGCGCGACCGGGGTTCTCTCTCGACCTGCCAGTTCGACGAGACGGAGCCCAAGCAGGGAAGCAAGGTCAGACAGGGCTCCACCGTCGTGATCGTCACCGGCAAGGAGCCCTGCCCGACGCCGGTGACCCCTGACCCCGGCGACTCGTCCCCGTCGACCGGGAAGTCTCCCGCCCCACGTTCGCCCGACGTTCTGGAGCCGGAGGTCAGTCCGTGACGGAGGGCTCGCCAGGAGCCGGCCCCACCGCCGCCACGAAGCGGCCGCGGCCGGCCGCCGATGAGGCGGCGAGCTGGCTCGGGACCGACTCTCCGATCATCAGAGTCCTCGGGGCGGTCGTGGCTCCCGCCACCGCGCTCACCGCGATCTTCTTCTACTTCGGCTGGTCCCGCGCGTTCTGGTTCTACGACTACCTCGGCGTGGATTCGACCCTGCTGGGCCTGACCACCCAGGACTACGTGTTCCTCAGCGTGGACGGCCTGTTCGTGCCCCTGGTCACGGCCGCCTGCGCGGGGCTGGCCGTACTCGTCCTCCGGTGGGCGCGGAACCGGCTGGGCATCCGCGTCATCCCCGCACCCAGGGTGCTGGTCCCGGTGATGGTCGCGGCAGGGCTGATGCTGTTCCTCAACGGGGTCTCCCGCATCTTCGGTGAAACGATCTTCAACCGGCCGCTGGCGGTCGCACCGCTGAGCCTGGCCGCCGGAGTGCTGCTTCTGGTGTGCGCGCCGCGCCTGACCCAGATCGCCCGCCCGCGTTGGGTCACCATTCTGGAACTGACGGTTGTGCTGGTCCTGGTCGGCATGAGCCTCTTCTGGGCCGCCAACGACTACTCCGCCGCGGTCGGCCGTTCCCGGGCCCGCGAGTTCGTCTCCCAGCTCTCGAAAGCCCCGGCCGTCGTGGTCTACAGCGCCCACGGCCTGAGCCTGCAGCACGTGCCCGGCATCCGGCGGACCCGCTGCGAGGACCCCGACACCGCCTACCGGTTCCGTTATGACGGACTGAAGCTCGTGCTGCGCTCCGGCGACCAGTATCTGCTGGTCCCCGCGGACTGGTCACGCGCGGAAGGCGTCGCCCTGCTGCTTCCCCAGGGCGACACGCTCCGCTTCGAGTTCAGCCCGGCATCCGTCCGCGCCACCACCCGGCCACCGTCCTGCTGATCATCGAGTGGATCCTGGATCGCGAGAGACGCCGAGGACGTCGAGCACCCTCCAGGTGCCGGCGCGCTGACTACCTGACGCGGCTCAGCAGGAGCTGCCGAGCACCCGCCCGTCGAGCATCGAGGCCGCCCGGCAGGAGAAGGTCGCCGGTGGGGACATCACTCCGGACAGCAGAGTGATGGTGGCGGGCCCGGTGCCCGACGGGCCGGTGCATCCGCCCGCCATGATGTTCATGGTGCTGGCCAGCGGGTTGAAGTAGTAGATGCCCCAATCGCAGACGTAGGCCCGTTCGGCGGGCGGCGGTGTGGGTGCTCCCGCCGAGATCGTGGCGGCGGCGAGGGCCGCGATCAGGATCTTCATGGTGTCGCCTCCGGACGGCAGCCGTCGGCTCCGAGGAAGCCGTTCCAGGAGAAGGCGGTGTGGCAGCGGTAGGTGCCCGCGTCGCGGCCGAACCGGAGCACGACGACGACGTCGGCGCCGCCCCAGCCGTCGCAGGGGTTGGCCGAGATGTGGCCGCCGTTCTGCCCCGGGGTGAGCATGCCGCTGAAGCAGGTGTGGGTGCCCGCGGCGTGGGCGGTTCCGGCGAGGAGCGGCGAGGCGGTGAGGGCCGTCGCGGCCAGGGCGGCGACGGCGGCGCGCCGGAGGAGTGGCACGGTGTTGCCTCCTAGGTATGCTGCGGATTTCGCCCCACACGCTAGGAACGCCGCCCCGCGCCGCCCAGAGGCATGCGTCACCGGTTGGCATGGATATTTCCCCGTCGACCTCTCATGTCATCACATCTCAGGAATTCGCCCAGGTTCCGCCAGGGGTGACATGGGGCCACCGTCCGTCAGGGCGCCTCCCAACCTCGACCGGCGGGACAGTCGTGATTGGCCCGAGATCTTGGTCTGTGAAGATTCCCGGCAGATCACAGGCAGGGAGGAGCGAGCCATGGTAAAGCCGTGGGTGGCGGTTCTTTGTGCGGCGGCAAGCTTGACCATGGTTTTCGAGGCGAGCGCAGATGCGCGGATCGATCCGGCGACCGCTCTCCAGCGTCAGCTCGTGGACGGCCGGGGAGTAAAGATCGCGCAGTTGCATATCGCTGAGCCCGGCACGTGGAGAACCACCGGTAGCGTGGAGTTCGGCAAGGGAAAAGCTGTCGCAGCCGACGTGGTCTATCGCGACTCCAAGGCGGCGCCCGAGGCCCGGGTCATCAGTTTTCCCGACCGCTGGTACAGGCGTGAATACCCGCGTGACAAGTCGCTGCCGGACGGAAAGACGTGGTTTCTCTTCCCGGCCCCGCCGAACGGTCCCATGTTGGACTGCGGGCCTATCGATTTGAGCCATCCGGCCACGCTGAAGGCCGTGCTGCGGACCGCCACGGTCAAGCGTCCGGCGGGAACGTACGACAAGGTGCGCACCACTCTCTACCAGGGCCGCATCACCCTGGGCGAGCTCTACAAGGCGAACAGCGCCTTCCGGATCCCGCTCGACACCAAACCCGCCGGCAAGTACGCCAAGATCCCGGTGACCTGGCAGATATGGCTCGGCAAGGACCAGCTCGTGCGCCGATGCCGGAGCTCTTACGCCCAGCCGATCATCGCACCTGGTCTGCAGATCGACGAGCGTTTCCCGGTCACCGAGGACATCCGGCTGTCCAGATGGGGCACCGAGACAGACATTCAGCCACCTCCCGATGATCAGGTGACGTCCTACGACGACGTCGACGCGTCAGAGTAGGTAGCCGTCGTCAGCAGGCCGCCGGCCGGATCAACTACGAGTGGTGCACAACCGAGCGCACGCCCCTGACAGAATCCTCTTCGATTGGAACTCGCGGGACAACGTCCGTAAGGGGTCAGGCGGTATTTCGAAGACCGTGCGTGTGTTGCGCCGAGACCGCGCTCACGGCCCTCGACCGCGCGAGGCGGGCGGCGGTGATCATGCGGATGAGGAGCAGGTGCTGCGGGCTCAGATCCTCGCCGCGTTGCGCGAGCTCAACAGGTGGCGGGCGCGCGTCCTGTGGGTGGCTTTGGTGGTCGAGGTGTTCGCGCTGGTTCTGATGGCGGCGAGCGCGGCGGTGGTGCTGAGTTCGCTTCTTTGAGGGTGACCGTCTGCGGTGACCCTCAGGTGCCGGCCGCTCCTGCCTGTCCGAGGGTGGCCGCGTGGTGGTCGACTTCGGCCGAGTCTGTCCGAGGGCCTGTTGGACACCTCCTTCACCCGGCTTTGCTCGTACCACGCAGCGGTGATCGAACGGACACCCACCGCGAGCGAGGTGCGGCGAACCGCCCACCGGCCGAGCGCCCCCTCACGCGCCGGCACCTCTCCACACACCGAACACGAGAAGGAGAACTCCCATGCGCACTCAGCTCAAGGCGGCCCTGCTGGCGGCGACCACCGTGCTGGCCCTCGGCCCCGCGACCACGGCGCTCCCCGCCGCGGCCACCACCGGCACGACGGCAACCGCACGCCAAGCACCGGTGTGCGGCCACTTCACCAACGCGGGAACGGAGTACTACCGCAACTGCGCGAACGTGAGTGAAAGGATCTGGGTGACCAGGCGATTCAGTCAGAACGAGCACTACTGCGTCCGGCCGGGAACGCAGGTGCAACTGGGCAACTTCGCCAACGTCTACGGCGTCTATCACGACGGCTGGAACTGCTGACCTTCAGATCGTTCGGCCCGGCGCTCACGTCTCCGTGAGCGCCGGGCCGGTGTCAGTATCGGATCCAGAGCGAGCTGGTCCGGTCGTTCATGCGGTCGCCGACATAGCCCACGTTGGGCCCGTCGCCCCTACCGTCGAACCAGTACGCCCCGTCGCCGTCCAAGCTGTAGCCGTCGTAGATGCTCACCGAACGGCAGTTGCTGTACGTGTAGAAGCCGGAGATCTCGTTGTCCCAGATGAGGTTCGGCCGCAGGCGGTAGCCTGACGAGTCGCAGGGCCCCTCCTCCGCCGACACGATGATGCGCGTGAGGTTCGGCGGGTTGTTGTGCGCGTTCCAGAACCACTCCATGAGCAGCACGTCGGGCGCGGCCGCCGCCGTGAAGGCCGGCGAGGCCGGGTCGTCGCTGCACGTCTCCGACTTCACCGGCGAGAAGCCCCCGTCGACCGACTTGCCGACCTCGACGACGCAGAACTTCCCGTCGGGCGCACTGGCTGCCGTGGCGGTCCCGGTCGTGAGACCGGTGATGAGCAGGGCCGATGCGATCACCGCCAGCACCCGGCGGGCCCGGGCGGCGCCCTGGCGAGCATTCATGGCATTGCCTCGTAAGCCGCGTTTCACGATTTTCTCCCCTGATCGAATCGCTGTTCGTACCCCCGCCTGTCGCGGTGGCGAAGGCGTTACAGCTCCGATGTAGCACGGGGGAGTTTGATCGGGTTCAGAGCCAGGCGCCCAATCAATCAATGGTGAACAACCTTCGGAATCAGGCCGGTCGTCTGACGAGTCGGCCTCATGTTTGGGTCAGTCTGACCAAAAAATGACTTACCCCTTCAGGTCACGATGACCTTTTGTTACGGTGGGAAGCCTCCTGAGAGGGGCGTGACCTCATGGGGCAACACTTACGACTGCCGGCGGCACCCTGATGCCGGCCTCGTGGACAGCACATTCGCGGGTGCTGCCGCTGCGGGCCGCCAGGCGTGTGGCGGTGGCGGTCCGGCGTTCGGAGCTGGGACGGCAGGCCGCGGCCGGGCTGCGGCCCAGGGGCATATACGGCATGCTCAGGGAGCGCGCGCCGCTCTCGCTGATTCTCTACGCGGCGGCGCTGGACGGGCGGCTGGTGTGGCGGGGGCCTGAGGCCTTCGCCCTCCTGGAGCCCCCGTACGGCTCCCGCACCCGGGGCCGTCCGGCGGGCCTGAGCAGGATGGCCGATCGGTACTGGGAACTGCTGACGATGATGGTTCCCCCGGCGGCTCTCCTGGGACTGGCCTTGCTACTGGTGGCGCTGCGTCAGTGGTCCCCGGTGGCGTTGTGGGCGGCCCTTCTGGCGGCCCTGCTGGCGATGCTGCACGTGTGCGTGCTGATGACCGCGATGGTCGTCACGATCTTCGTCCGGTGGGCGGCCGGGCTTCCGCTGCGCCGGGAGCGGGAGTGGCGGGCGGCGGGGGATCTGCGCTTCCTGCACTGGTCCATGCCGCTGTTCCACTGCGCGGACGCCGACGAGGCGCCGATCTTGCTGGAGCGTGCCAAGGAGCGGCTGCGGGACCTGGTCAGGGCTCAGGTGGTGCACGCCACGGAGGACGTGGCGGCGCGGACGCGCACGGTGGAGGTCAACGAACTGCTGTTGTGCCTGCCGGTTGGCGCGACGAGCGCCGCGGCGCGAGACGAGGTGGTCAAGGCGAGCGTGGACGCCGCGGGGCCCGGCGGCACCGGTGTGCGGTTCATGGCCACCGGGTCGCGACCGGCCATCAGGCTGGCCAAGCCGTTCGAGTCGGGGTCGTTTCTCGGCCTGTATCTGATGGGGCTCGTCGTGATCGTGCTGGCCGAGGCGGTGCTGGTGGCGGACGCGGAGCGGGACGCGTGCGGGACGGACTGCGCGGGCCGGCCGGCCGGCTACCCGGAGGCGGTGCGATGGCTGGCCTGGCGGCTGATCGGCGGCAACCCCGCGGACCTGATCCCGGTCACGGCGCAGGCGTGGACGGTGGGCTGGCTGACCACGATCGCCGCGTGGATGGTCCCGCTGATCCTGCTGGTCACGGCCGTGCGGATGGCCGCGGCGCACAAGGAAAGGATGGCGCGATTCGTGGAGAGGATGAATCCTGTGCTGGGCACGACGACAGTTCTCATCATGGTGGCCACTCCGGTGGAGAGACAGGCCGTGCTGGAGGCGATCGGCCAGGTCACGGGTGAGGCGCCGCGGCGCCGTGACCTGCGCTGGCACACCGCGTTCGAGCTGGGGGTGGTGAGCGGCGCCCAGGTGCTGCTCGCGCAGACCCGGCCCGGTTCGACGGAGCCCGGCGCCGCGACGCTCACCGCGCAGTCCCTCATCGACCAGCTCGACCCGGACTACCTGCTTCTCACCGGCATCTGCTACGGCCTGGTGACGAAGAAGCAGAAGCTCGGCGACATCCTGGTCTGCACCCAGCTGCGGGTCATGGATCACAAGAAGATCGCCGAGCCGGCGCTGGGCCGGCCGGTCGAGCGCCTGCGTGGCGATCGGGTCACGCCGTCGGTGACGTTGCTGGACAGGTGCCAGAACGCCCGCCTGACGCAGGAGGGGCCGGCGGTGCACTTCGGTCCGCTGCTGTCGGGCAATGTCCTGCTGGACTCGCCCACCGAGCGCCAGCGCATGATCGAGGCCGAGCCGGAGGCGATCGGCGGCGAGATGGAAGGGCTGGGGGTCTACGCGGCGGCGGCCAAGGACAAGGTCGACTGGATCGTCGTGAAGGCCATCGCGGACTGGGGGATGGACAAGGACGACACGTGGCAGCCGATCGCCGCCAGGAACGCCGCCGAGTTCATGGTCGACGTGCTGCAGACTGGCGGCCTGGATCATCCACCTATATCACGATAAATCCGGGCAAAATATAGCGCGATAAACGCCCCGTGGCGTATATGGATCTCATTCCGGTAACCGTGGTTGCCAATGCGAATAACTGGCATATTCTACTGATCCTTGGCACGTTCCAAAGGAGGCGATGGGGATGGATCGCCCTAGGCTGCCGGGTAATTCCACCGGGTCCCTTCCGGGCCGGCCGGGCGGCTCAGGCCGCCTGGCCGGCGTGGCGATCGCCGCCGTCCTGCTCCTGGCACTCGCCGCCGCCGGAGCGATCTGGTACGTGAACAGCCGCCAGGAAACGCTGGCCGAGGCCGCCCTGGCCGGCGCCAGGCAGACGCCGGGCATCGTCTGCCTGGACGTGGCCGGCGACTTCTCCACCTCGATGAACGACAACATCGAGACCAGGGACGAGGCGCTGGCGCTGCTGCGGCCGTTCATGACGCGTGAGATGCGCCCCGACGACCTGCTGACGACGGCCAAGTTCGCCAGTACGGCGGCGCTCACCCTGCCCCCCACCCGCGCCGCGGACCTGGCCGGAGCGGCCGAATCCAATGCCGGCGTCGAACAGAACGACGCCACTTTCCTGGCGCCCGCGATCAAGGCCCTCGATCGCGGCCATCGCCGTGCCCGCGCGAAATGCGAGCGGCGGATTCTGGTCGCGGTCACCGATGGCGAGGTCGCCGACCAGGATTCCGACCTCGTGCCTTTGCTTCAACATTATGACCGCGTCTATTTGGCCATTCCCGACGAGGCGCCCGATTATCGGCCGGCCGAATTCTCGCATGCGCAACGGGCCTCCGTCGTTTCCGAGGGATTCGACGGCGCCGGCGCCCTGAGCCTGCTGTACGGCAAGGCGCTCGCGGCGGCCACCGGCCAGAAACTCATTCGGAAGACCCCGCCTCCCCCTTGAGGAGCTTCCATGGATCAGGAGAACACCTCGGACGTGGCGGCCGCGCTGGCCGCTCTCACTGAGGAGATCAAGCGCGAGCACGACCGCGCCGCCCACCGCGAAGAGATCATCGACCGGCTGCAGGAGGACAACCAGCGGCTCCGCCACGGCCTGCTCCAGGAGGCGCTGGTGCCGATCCGCAGGGGCCTTTTCCGCCTGCACGACCAGGTGAGCCGCGAAGTCGCGAGGCTGCGCGCCGATCCGCAGGCTGACGGTCACCTCGGCGCGCTGATGGCGGCCATCGCCGCGGAAGTGGCCGAGGTACTGGCCCGTACGGGAGTCGAGTTGATGGAGGTCGAGGCCGGCCAGCCGTACGACAGGGAAAGGCATCGCCCGATCGGCGTGGCCGACGGCCCGGACGGCCTGGTGGTGGCGGTGGCGGCGGCCGGTTTCGAGCAGGACGGGCGCATTGTTCGCAAGGCCGACGTGGTGCTCGGCAGGGCGCCGCTCCAGGAGGAGGACAGGTAGATGGCGGTTTACGGAATCGATCTCGGCACCACCTACTCGTGCATCGCGGGCATCAACGAGGCCGGACGGGCCGAGGTGTACCGCAACCAGGACGGAGCGGACACCACGCCCTCCGTGGTCTACTTCGAGACCCCGAACAACATCGTGGTGGGGCAGGCCGCCAAGGACAGCGCCGTCATCGAGCCCAAGCTGGTGGTCAGCCGGATCAAGCGTGACATGGGGCAGGCCGTCCCCCGGCCGATGCACGGCCGCGACTACAGCCCCGAGGAGATCTCGGCGTTCGTGCTGCGCAAGCTGGCCGAGGACGTGGCGGCGGACGTCGGTCAGGCGGTCTCGGACGTCGTCATCACCGTGCCCGCCTACTTCGGCGCGGCCGAGCGCGACGCCACGCGCAAGGCCGGGAAGATCGCCGGGCTCAACGTCATCGACATCATCTCCGAGCCGATCGCCGCCGCGATCACCTACGGCGTGCTCAACCCTTCCGAGGACTGCCACATCCTCGTCTACGACCTCGGCGGCGGCACCTTCGACACCACCGTCATCACCCTGCGCGCCGGCAACATCGAGGTGGTCTGCACGGACGGCGACCACAGCCTCGGCGGGGCGGACTGGGACGACGTCCTGGTGGAGTACCTGGCCGAGCGGTTCCGCCAGGAACACCAGGACGTGAGCGATCCGCTGGAGAGCGACACCACGGAGCAGGACCTGCGCAAGATCGCGGAGGATCTGAAGAAGACGCTCTCCAGCAAGCTCAAGCACACCGCACGCGTCATGCACGAAGGCCGCGTGACCACCGTGGAGCTGACCCGTGAGTCGTTCGAGGCGCTGACCCGGCACCTGCTCGACCGCACCGTCTCCATCACCCACCGCACCATCGCGACCGCGCGGGACAAGGGGGCGGCCTCCTTCGACCACGTGGTTCTGGTCGGCGGCTCCTCCAGGATGCCCGTGGTCGCCGAGACCATCCAGAAGGAACTCGGGATGGAGGCCAAGCCGAAGGACCCGGACCTCGCCGTCGCCAAAGGCGCGGCGCTGTACGCCTTCGAGGAGACCTACCGGCGGCTGATCAGCTCGGGGCGGGAGGCCGAGGCGGAGGCCATGGCCCTGGGGGCGGGCCTGTCCACCACCCAGCAGCAGCAGATCAAGGACCGCACGATCAAGACGGTGGCCTCGCGCTCCTTCGGCATCATCACCACGAACCCGCACAACCGCCAGGACTACGTCGCCCACCTCGTCCACGCCAACGACTCCCTGCCCGCCGCGGTGACCAAGGGTTTCGCCACCCTCGACGACAACCAGGACACCGTGGCCATCCAGGTGATGGAGCAGGCGGGCAGCAGCGAGTCCAGGAACGTCGAGGACAACAACGAGATCGGCGCGGGCGACCTGCGCATCCCGCCCGGCAAGCCGGCCGGCTTCCCCATCGAGGTGACCTTCTCCCTGGACACCTCCGGGCTCCTCCACGTCACCGCCCGGGAGAACGAACGCGGCCAGCAGCTCGACCTGGACATCCAGATCGGCGGCATGTCCGAGGAGGAGGCCGCCGCCTCCCGCGACTCCCTGGCCGAGATCAACGTGAGCTGACCCATGCCCTTCGAAGAGAGCGGCTATCTCCGGCAGGTGCTCGAACCCGCCCGCCTGTCGGGCGGCGTGCCCCCGCCCGACCTGCGCGAGCGCTACCAGCTGAACGAGTCCATGAGCGCCGCCGAGGTCACCGCGACCGTACGGCAGGTGCGGCAGTGCTGGCGGCGCTCACGCGGGCAGCTGAAGTACCGCAAGCTGATCGACGCCCTGGAGGCCGAGCACGGCAGCAAGTTCAGCGCGATCTTCCAGGCGGCGGCGGAGGGCGATCTCGGCCCGTTGCGGGCGGAGATCAAGCAGTCGGCTGAGCGGGCCGGAAAGCGCCTGAGCGACCTGCGGCGGCGCCTGGACGACGCCGCGGGAAAGCTGCGCCTGCTGCCTCCTGACGTGGTGGCCGGGATCGCCAGGTCCGTCGGGCTCGGCGAGGAGCAGGCCAGGGGTCAGGCCGGGGAGCTGGGCATCGAGATCCGCGAGCCGGATCAGCTGCCGCAGGCCGCGCCGTACGCCGCCTACGCCAAGGTGCGCGAGGCGCTCGACACGATGAACCAGCCGAACCTGGCCGCGTACGTCTTCGGCGAAGGGGCCGCCGCCATCAAGGTGCTGGGCCCGATGCCGGAGGTCATGAGCAGGGTCGAGCGCCTGGAGCAGGAGGCGCACTCCCGGACGCGCGGGCCGTGGACGGTGAGCGCGGAAACCGTGCTGACCGCGCTGCGTCACGCCACCGGCGCGGCGGACCTGGTGCGCTTCGACGTGATCACGCGGCTGCGCGAGCGCGTACGCGAGCATCCCTACGACGACACGCTCATGCGGTACGCCACCGGCGAGCTCAGGCTGGACGAGGGAGACGCCAAAGCGCTGATCTTCGCCATCCGCCAGGAGAGCGGTGTCCTGGGCGGGCCGGGGAGCAGGCTGCGCGAGCTGGTCGAGGCGGGCCAGATCCAGGCGGCCGCCGAGTTCGCCGAGGCGCTGCCTGCGGAGGCGCTGGCCGACGAGGCGGCCGAGCTGGCCACGGACGTGCGTGCCCGGCTGGCCAACGCGATCCGCCTCCGGGACGCCGCCCGTGCCGAGCACGATCCGGATCAGGCCTGGATCATGCTGGAGCAAGCTCTCGACCGGGTGCCCGACCTGGCCGGGGCGACGGCCATGCTCGCCGGGCTCGCCCCGCATCCTCCCGGCGACGTGCGGGCGGCCGTCAGCGAACGGGCCGTGGTGATCACCTGGCAGCCGTCCGCGTCCCGCGCGGGGGAGATCGTGTACGAGGTGCTGCGCGACGGCATGACCTGCGCCGAGACCGGACGGGCCAGCGCCCGTGACGAGAACCCGCCGGTGAACAAGCCGGTGACGTACGCGGTCGTGGCCAGGCGCGGGCAGGCCGCCTCCACTCCCGTGGCGGCGCGTCCGCTGGCCGTTCGCCCGGAGCCGGACGAGGTGCGCCTGTCCGGCTCCGACGGCGTCGTCACCGGCAGTTGGCGGTCCCCGGCCGAGGCCGTGCGCGTGGTCGTCACCCGCGACGGCAGGCCGGTTCAGGCCGAGGGCTCGGGCTTCCGCGAGCGCGGGCTGCGCGACGGCGCGACGTATGAGTACGTGATCGCCGCCGTCTACCAGGACGGGCCCAGGCAGGTCACCACGCCCGGCGTGCGCCGCTCGGTCGTCCCGGTGGCCCGCCCCGAGCCGGTCGCGAGCTTCACGCTCGAATCCGCGCCCGGCGCCCCGGGCGAGGTGCTGATCCGCTGCGCGGAGCCGGCGGCCGGGGTGGTGGAGTTCCTGTCGCTGGCGGCCGAGCCGCGCTGGCCGTACGAGACAGAGGTGAGCCTGGAGGAGATCCGGGCGGCGGGCAGGGTGCTGCCCGCCCGGCCCGTGCGTGGCGGGTACGTGGTGCGCCCCGGGGACGGCTCGCAGTTTCTGCTGGCCGTCACCGTCGCGGGTGACCGCGCCGTCGTCGGAGCCTGCCGCGAGCACGTCAACCTGGGCGCGCCCCAGCGGGTGAGCGCCGTCCGCCGCGGGACGGCGGTGCTCATCGGGCTGGAGTGGCCGGCGGACGTCCCGGAGATCGAGGTGCGCTGGAGTTCACGCCGGTTGCTGGTGAGCGCCGCGGCCTACCGCAGCCAGGGCGGCATCCGGCTGGACATACCCGAACAGGAGACGCCCGCCATCGAGCTCGTGCCGACGACCGTCGTGAAGGGGACGCGCGTGCACGGCTCCGCGGTGCCGGCGCCACTCGCCTCGGCTCCGCCGGTCCGCTACGACCTGCGCAGGCAGGGCTGGCCGTGGCGGCGGGAGCTCCAGGTCGAGGTGACCTCCGACGTCCCGGCGCTGCTGGACCGGCTCGTGCTGGTCATCAAGGCGGGGCGGATCCAGCCCGCCTCCGCCGCCGAGGGGCGGGTGATCGGGGAATGGGCGGCCGTCACCACCCCGGCACTGCTGACGGTGGCCTGCCCACGACAGCGCCGGCCGTACTGGCTGCGTTGTTTCGCCGAAGGGCCGGTCGAGCTCGTCGATCCGCCCGTCCGTGTTCTGAAGGCGGGATGAGTCCGTGATCACGTGCCCCTACTGCTTCACCAAGGTGGCCCCCGGCCGCATCGCCTTCCGTTGCCTGGGCGCCAGCGGGCGGGCCAAAGGGTGCGCGCCCCAGCCCGACACGGTGCTCGGCGCGTTCCGCGGCGGCACCGGCGCCCCCGCGCTGCCGCCGGTCTTCAGCGCCAAGCGCGCGGGCCGGCGCGCCACCTGCCCCACCTGTTCCCGCGAGTCGGCCTGGCGGGTCTGCCCGTCCTGCCACAACCGGCTGCCGGCGGAATACTGTGCGAACCCGGGCAAGATCGTCGCGTTGGTAGGCGCCAAGCACGCGGGCAAGAGCACCTACATCGCCGTGCTCGTCCACGAGCTGATGAACAGGGTGGGGGAGGAACTGCACTCCTCGATCGTGCCCTGCGACGACCGCACGATCGAGCGCTACAAACAGGACTTCGCCGGTCCCCTGTACGGTGAGCGGAAACTGCTGCTCAGCACCCAGTCCGCGTCGGCCAGCCCGCGTGACCCGCTGGTCTACCTGTTCACCCGCACGGTGGGGCGGATGCGGCGGCGTACGGTATCACTGACCTTGGTGTTGTTCGACACCGCGGGCGAGGACCTGCGCCAGCGCGAGATGAGCGAGTTGCACCTGCGCTATCTCAGCGCCGCCGACGCCGTCATCTTCCTGCTCGATCCCCTGGAGCTGCCGGGCGCCCACGCCGCGCTCACCGGCGCGGCCAGGGCGCGCTCGGGCACGCTCGCGAGCGACCTGATGAGCGACCAGATGGACGTGGTGGCTCGGGTGACGGAGCTGCTGCGCGGCAAGAGCGGAAAGCTGACGATCCCGGCGGCGGTCGCCCTCAGCAAGATCGACGAACTGCGGGAGTCCATGGAACACCAGTCGGCCCTCCACCGCGCCCGCGAGCCGATCGGCGCCCTCGACCTGGACGACAGGGACGCGGTCGACGAGCAGGTCCGATCGTTGCTGCACCAGTGGGAGGCCGGAATGATCGACCGCTACCTGGAGCAGCACTACACCACCTACGCGTTGTTCGGCCTGTCGGCACTCGGCTCCGTGCCGGAGGGCGAGGCCGTCGCCCGCAGCGGCATCCGGCCGTACCGGGTCGAGGACCCGTTGCTGTGGCTGTTGTACCGCTTCAAAATGCTCAACGGCGTCCGGAGGTAGCCCCATGGCCTGGCAACTCCACTACACCTCGGCAGAGAACGGGCCGTCAGGACGGGCCGGGTTCCAGATCGTCGCCCGCAGCCCGGGTTTCCCTCCCGAGCTCGACGCGCAGGTCACCCCGTACTTCACCTATCGCCCTCCGCCCACCACCCCGACCGCGCCCACCGGCGAGGAGATCGCGGCCATGCCCATCGCCATGTCCTACGGCCCGGCCGGCGACCACCTCACCCTGACCCGCTGCGCCTACCTCGGGCAGGACTACTCGGGCCGCTACGGCAACTTCCTCGGCCAGGCCGTCGTGGCCGACGAGGTCGAGCTGGTGGGGGTGCGGCCCGTCGAGTTCTGGCAGGCTCCCCTGTGGGACGGGCGGCCCGCGCCATCGGGCGCCGAGCTGCCCCACCTGGACGACCTGCTACCGGGCACGGCGCTGGACCCCGAGTCGCTGGGGGAGTGGCTGAGCGAGCACGGCGGGTTCGCCTACGAGTGGCTCGGCGTCCTTCTGGAGCTGGTACGGCGCAGCCTCGCCACCGGCCACGGCCGGATCGTCCTGGTACACCCCGACGCCGGCGAGATCGTCCGATGGATCGCGGTGATCTCCTACTCGCTGCCCTGGGAGACGGTGCTGCGCCTGTCGTTCGTCACCTACAGCGGCGATCCGGCCGCCAACGCCCAGCTCATCATCGGCACCACGCCGGACGTGTGGATCCCCGCGGACCTGGACGCCACCGTGCTCAAGCTGACCGGGCCGCCCGAGCCGATCGAGGCCGGCCGCTTCTCCACGACGATGCGCGAGTTGTGGCGCGCCGCCGACTTCGGCGGGATCGACGAGCTCGCGGACTTCGGCCCGGCCGATCCGGAAACGGCGGCGGCCGTGGTCGCGCTCTGCCTGGCGGGCGCCACCCTGTCGGCCGAGGAGCAGGCGGCGGTGGCCGCACTGGCCGCGAACGGCCTTCCCGAGTGGGTGTGGCCGTTGCTGGGTCAGCGGGCCGATCTGCTCGATCACCCGCTCGCCCGGACGGTCGCGTCCCACGGGCCCGCGGAGGCGGCGGCTCCGTGCGCGGCCCGCTGCGCCGTCCTGGCGTTGCGCGAGCCGGGGCTGCCGCCGCCGGGCCCGCTGACCGAGGCGTTCCGCCATCGGGTGAGCGAGGTGGCGCGGGCCGAGCTGAGGGCCTCGCGCGACCTCGCGCACGTGGTCGGTGTGCTGCGGGTGGCCAGGGAGTGCGCGTTGTCCCTGCCCGGCGCGGAGGTGGAGGTGGCGGTCGCCGGGCTGGCCCGGATGGGGGTACACGACGGGCAGGCGCTGCTGGAACGCGTGCCGATCGCCTGGTACGAAGCGGTCTTCGCCGGGCTGCTCGCGGGGCTGGAGGCGGCTCCTCGCCATACGCGTGAGGCGGCGCTGACGCCGGAGTTCTGCCGGGATCTGGCGGGCCGGGATCTGAGCGCGGCCCCATCGCTCGCGGCGGCCGTGCTGGCCTGGCAGGTGAGCGCGGGCGAGCTGGACCGGGCCGAGGCGAGCGTGCGGATCCTGTCCCTGGCCGGTGACGGGCAGTCGGCGGAGCGGGAGGCGTCGCTGGCCGCGATCTGGCGGGCCGAGCCCACCGCCGCCGAACTGCACCGGCTGCTGCAGACCCTGGGCACGCGGCTGGAGGACTTCTACACGCTGGCCGAGCTGCCCGGACGCTTCTTCGTACACGCCGGGCTGAAGGACAAGGACGTCAGGGAGGTCGCCGCCCTGACCGCGCGGGCCGGGCTGCGCGGCAGCACCGCCGACGACGCCCGCGCGGTGCTGCTGGCCGTGGGGATGGCCGCGGAAAGGCCCCTCGCCCGCCTGCTCGACGACGTCGAACGGCTCGGCGAGCTGTCCGTTTACGCGCCGCTGCGGGAGCAGGTGCTGAAGCGGGCCGCCAAGGAGCTGGCGAGGTGCTCGACCGAGCTCCGGATCGAGGTGCTGCGGCGCGGCTCCGACCGGGCCAGGCACTGGCTGCTCGACATCTGGCTCAACCCCAAGGCCGGGCGCGAGGAACAGGCCGCCCTGCTGGAGATGGCCATCCGCCTGCACCGGCACAAGCTGGTGATCGGCGTCCTGGAGGAGTGGGCGCGAGCGCTGGTCAACAGCCGCTCCCTCGGGCCGCTGGAGAGCCGGTTCAAAGCCGATCGCGAACTGTGGGCGGGGGTGCAGCGCCTCGTCGAGCCGCGCCGCCGCAGGCTCCTCCCCTGGGTAGGTCCCTGATGTGGGGATTCCTCTTCCTGGCCGCCTTCTGGCTGGCGGCCGTCATGCTGGCCGTCTTCGTGGCGGTCATGATCTTCCCGGTCGTCCTGCTGGCCGGTACGGTGACCGCCGTCGGCATCCATCTGATGCACGTGCACGCCACCCTCTTCCCCGACCATGCCGGCGGTCCCTCGCCGGTGACGCTGCCCGACGGCAGGCCCGGTCGCGACCCCGCGTACCGGCACTATCTGGTCGGCCAGGTGTGGAAGGACTGGCGGGTGATCGTGCGCGGGACCACGCCACGGGTCGTCGCGCGGGCCGAGAAGGCGGTGAACGCCGCCACCCGCGTACTGGTCGGCGGGGAGCAGGCCTGGTTCCTGTTCCCGCTCTGGATCGGCGTCGTCGCCGGGATCGTGGCGGCCTTCGTGCCCGCCGGGCTGATCGCCCTGTTCGTCGTCGCGATGTACCTCGTGGCGATCGTGCTCGGCCTTCTGGGCTGGCTGGCCTGCGTGGCGGTCCTGCGCGCTCTGGAGCAGGTCTTCATGGTGGTCCGCCGCATCCTGCAGACCTGCCCCTATCCGGGCTGCTACGCGCGGTTCACCCTGCCGGTGTACGCCTGCTCCACCTGCGGGGCACGGCACGCGCGGCTGACGCCCGACACCAACGGCGCCGCCCGGCACGTGTGCCGGTGCGGGACCCGCCTGCCGACGACCATCCTGCTCGGCCGCTACCGCCTCCAGGCGTTCTGCCCGATGTGTGACCGGCAGCTGCCCACCAGGGTCGGCCGGGTCAGGATCGAGCCGCTGCCCTTCGCCGGAGGGCCGGACGCGGGCAAGACGACGTTCATGGCGCTGGCCGTGGACGCCATGCACAGCGCGGTGAACACCGCCGGAGGCAGCGTGCTGTTCGCCCAGAAGAGCGACGAGCAGGCCTTCAGAAACCTGCGGAGGGAGCTGGCTTCGGGCCGGGTCAGCAAGACCCTGCCCGATCTGCCCAAGGCGGTGATGCTGGACGTGGCCCTGCCCGGAAGGACGGGCGGCAAGCGCATTCTCTACCTGTTCGACCCCTCGGGCGAGCACTACACCGGCGCCAGCAAGATCGAGGAAATGCGCTACCTCTCGCACGGCGAGGCGCTCATTCTGATCATCGATCCGTTCGCGCTGCCGGAGGTCCAGGACCACCTTCTGGAGAGCGAACGTCAGGCGCTCACCGCCAAGGGCGTCATGTTGTCGAGAGAAGACCCGGCCGACACCTTCAACCGGCTGCGCAACGAACTGGCCGGCCGCGCCGACGGCGGCAAGCAGCGCCGGGTCGCGGTCGTCCTCACCAAGGCCGACCTGCTGAAGCAGACCACCTCCGGCCGTGGGGTCGAAGAGGTGCGGAAGTGGCTCACGCTCATGGGGCTCGGCAACCTGGTCCGTGAACTCGACCACCAGGGCGCCCAGGTCCGCTACCTGTCCTCGGGGCTGCCGCCGGAGCCGGGCCGGATCGCCGAGATGCTCGGCTGGCTGACCGGTCTGCGGCTCAGCGCCGACCTCGGTGACGCCTCCGCCCAGGAGCTGACCACGGGGGACGCCCGCCGTCCCTGGGACGTCAGACCGCGCCAGGAGGGCCGGCCGCCCCTCAGCTACCTCGTCTTCCGCCGCGCCCTCGCCGTCGCCACGATCGTCGCCTCGATGCTGATGGTGATCGTCTTCAGCCTCCAGCTCCTGGCGCAGTGGCTTCCGAGCAGCAGGCCGGTACGGCTGGGCAGCACGTCGGCCGGCGAGACGGGTACACCGACCCCGATCACCAAGGCGATGGCGGGACGGTGGAGCGGTACCGTCCACCAGGGTTCTGGGCGGTATCGGGTGCGGCTCACCCTCACCAGGGGCGCGCTGCCCGGAAGCCGGGCGGGCACCATCACCTACCTCAGACTCGGCTGCTCCGGCACCCTCACCCGCGAACCCGACCGGGGCGTGACCGGCCAGATCGTGGTGCGCGAGAACATCACCGACGACCCGAAGAACACCTGCGTCCGCATCGGATGGATCGTGCTGGAGCGCGACTCGGACGGACTCGACTACCGCTGGTACCGCACCGCCGACCTGACGACGTCGGAAGCCACCGCCACCCTGGCGAAGTAGACATCGCGCGTCGTGGCCGCGCAGACCGCCGTCTCCAACAGCGGCCTGCGACGGCTATTTAGCGGGCTAAAGCGGCTGAATGTCGACTACTTGCGTGCCCCAGGGACAGAAGCGGTCGCCGGACAGCGTGCCGTTTTCCACATCGGACGGTTTGCCGTCGCAAAGTTCCATCGATATGTCGACGAACTCCAGGTCACCGGGATCCAGGTGCCAGCTCCACCCGACATTGACGTCGGTCCCCGGCAGAATTTTTCCATTGATGTGCTGACGATTTCCTTGGCCGGACATGTTGCGGTACGCCGCATCGACGTCGTTGGCGTCGACGAGGCGCACGCGGAAGCTCTCCCCGCCCGTGTTGATGGTCGCCACGTACTGCGCGGCCGCGGTTCCGGCCTGAACCGGGCTGCCGGCGGCGATGAGCCCGACGGCGCTGACCGCGACTGCGGCGGCCATGCGAACAGCGTTGAACATGGATTCTCCAATCTTCTGGCTCGGCAGTGAGTAAAGGGATATCGCCCGTCCATCTAACGATGAGATTTACTGGTTGTGAATGCTCGCGAGCATGACAAAGATCACAACACTCAGCGGGTTTGTAAAAACACGGAATGTGCCTGACCTGTTTCAGGGGGCGCGATTCCGGAATTCTCCGGCTTGTTGCTGCGCGTGCGGCAGGTCAGGGGCGGGTGATGGCCACGGCGTCGTAGGGCGTGGCCGGCGTCGGCTTTGTCGTGAAGCGGGCGTTGGGGAGGTACAGCCGGGACCTGAACGCGGCCACGGTCGTCGGGATGTCGAATCGCGGACTGCCCACCCGGCGCACGACGCGGCCGTCGGTGCCCGCCGCGTTCACGCGCAGTGTGGTCAGGCGGCTGCGCTTGTTCGTGACCCCGTTCTCCACCGCGTACAGGGTCCGGCCGCGCAGCAGCAGGCCGTCCCCGTCGGGCAGGGACTGGCCGTGCAGGTTCACCCGGCGGGTCTTGCCGGACGGGTGGACGCGGAACAGCCCGCCGGTGTTCGACTGGACCACGAGCAGGCCCCGGCCGTCCGGTGTCTCGGTGATGCCGTTGGCGTTGAAGCCCTTGCCGTACTTCAGATCTCCGGTGAGCCGGATCCGTTCCGCGTCCGCGGGGAGTTGTTCGCCGCGCAGCGGCAGCTTGTAGAGCACCGGGTTGGTGGAGTCGGTGAACCACGCGGCGTCCCGGGTGAGGACGACGTCGTTGACGAACGCCGGGCCCGTGGCCAGCCGGTAGGAGGCCAGCACCCGGCCGGTCCGGGTGTCGATGACGCGGGCGTCGCCGGCCGTGCCGCCGGCGACGAACAACCGTCCGTGCTCGTCGGTCTTCATCCCGAGGGCCGGCCTGCCGGAACCTCGGCTAATGATCTTTCCGTGTCCGGTGCGCAGGTCTGCGCGGTAAATGGAGCCGTCGGCCATGGAGCCGATGAACGCGTACGGTCCGGGACCGATGGCGATGCCTTCGGGCCGGAAGCCGTCGGGCAGGGATAGGGAGGTTGGATATTTCGTCGTCGCTCCGGCGGGGCCGCCGACGGTGATGACCAGTGGGAGTGTGGCGAGAAGCGCACCCAGGACCCTGATCGATCGCATCATGTGCTGCCTTCCTGGTTTCGCGCACGCTCTCTCGAGCGCTGTTGTACATGTGATGAGTCGCGGCGATGCCGTGGCTCGCCCGACCCACGTTAAAGATCCGATAGGTACCTTTCGGTACCTTACGCACCATGAGTACCTTTGACCGGCCGGGTGACGTCTTCCTGGCCGACTGCCCGGCCCGGCTCGCCGTCGAGATCCTCAGCGACAAATGGTCGGTCGTGGTCGTCTACGCCCTCGGCAACGGCCCGCGCCGCCATGGCGAGCTCAAGGCCCTCATCGGCGGCGTCAGCACGAAAATGCTCACCCAGACCCTGCGCAGGCTCCAGCACCACGGGCTGGTGCGCCGCGAGGCGTTCGCCGAGGCGCCGCCGAGGGTCGAGTACACGCTCACCGACCTGGGGAAATCGGCACTGGAACCGGTCGACGCACTGTGCCGCTGGGCCGAACAGAACGGCGACGCCGTACTGGATGCCCAGGAAAGCGAGGTGCCCGGCTAGGGACCCGATTCCCTGCATGTCGATCTCCGCGCGCTGCCGGCACGGGTGGCGGGACCGCCCGAGTTAGAATACGGTCGTACCGATACGAGTGTATTCAACAGCGGAGCGACACCAGTGCCCAAGAAGGTCGATCACGGGGAACGGCGCCGCCACATCGCGGCGGCCCTCCTGCGGGTCATCGAGAGGGAGGGCATGGAGGCGGTCAGCGTGCGGACCGTGGCGGCCGAGGCCCGATGCTCCGTGGGCGCCATCCAGCGCCACTTCACCAGCAAGGACGAGATGCTGCGATTCGCGCTCGCCGAGGTGATCGAGGCCTCCGGTGAACGGCTGCGCCACCTCCCCCTGACCACGGACGGCCGGCGCTTCCCCGAGATGCTGCGCACGGTGATCCTCGCGGTCCTTCCGCTGGACGCGGCCCGTCGTGGTGAGGCCCTGGTCTGGGCCGCCTTCTACGCGCAGGCGGCGGCCCGCCCCGACTTCGCCGCGGCCATCGCGGAAGTGACCAGGGAGTCGCGGGGCCTCCTGCTCGTGGCGTTGCGGCTGGCCGAGGAGTGCGGACGGCTGCGTCCAGGCCAGGACCACGAGGCGCTGGCCCAGTTGATCATGGCGGTCATGGACGGGCTGATGTGGGCGATTCTCGTGGACCCGGACGGCGTACGCGGCAGGCACCTGGACGCGGTGGACGCCACGGTCGCTCTGCTGTGCACGGAAGACGAGGAAGGGAACCGATGAGAGTCCTGATCTGTGGCGCGGGCATCGCCGGGCTGGCCCTGGCCGGGCTGCTGGAGCGCGACGGGCACGAGGTGGTCGTCGTCGAGCGTGCTCCGGCGCCCCACGGAGCCGGGTACATGCTCGACTGCCAGGGGCCCGGGTTCGACGCCGCCGAGAGCATGGGGCTGCTGCCCGAACTGCGCGCGCGGGCCTTCACCCTGTCGGAGCTCGTCCACCACGACGACGAGGGGACCGTGACCGGTCGGTACATCGACGACCGGCCCGGCGCCGACCGGATTCTGTCGATGATGCGGGGCGAGCTGGAAGACGTTCTGTACCGGTCGATGCAGACCCGGGTCCGCTTCGGCCGTACCGTGCACTCCTACCACGACGTTGGCGACGGTCTCGCCGTGACATTGAGCGACGGCGGCGTGGAGCGCGCCGACCTGCTCGTCGGCGCGGACGGCATCCACTCGCGGATCAGGACGCTGACCTTCGGCGCGGCCGGGCACACTCTGCTCGACCTGGGCTTCCACACCGCCGCCTACGTCTTCGACGACCCCGAGACCGCCCGCGCCCTGGGCAACGACCTGCACATGCTGGAGGCGCCCGGTCAGCAGGTCGGCGCCTATCCCGCGCACGACGGGCGGGTCGCGACCCTGTTCACGCACCGCACCGCGCCGGGCGCACCCCTGCCCGCCGACCCGCGTGCCGAACTGCGCAAGGTGTACGGCGGGCGCGGCTGGCTCGTGCCACGGCTCCTGGACAACTGCCCGGCGCGGCCGTACTACGACCGCGTGGCCCAGATCGACCTGCCGGCCTGGAGCCGGGGCAGGGTGACGCTGGTGGGCGACGCCTGCCAGGCGATGTCCCTGCTCACCGGGCAGGGCGCGGGAATGGCGCTGGCCGCCGCCCACGCCCTGGCCGGCGAGCTACGGGCGGGCGGCGACCTGGAGGCGGCGCTGGCCCGGTACGAGCGGACGGTCAAGCCGGTGGCCGTGCGCGTACAGGCAGAAGGGCGCGCGACGGCCGAGGAGTTCGTCCCAGCCGCATGAGGCCCCAAACCAAGATCACCGTGACGCTCGTTGCCGCCGTCGACCATACGCGGCATCCCGCGCCCGCTGTCGGCAATTCAGGGCCACGGTGGTCAGGGGCCGTCCCGAATTCGGGTCTAGCCCTGCCGGCCCGCCCGGTTGGGCACCTCGGCCGGCAGCGCCATCTGCCGGGCACCGGCCGGGCCGCGCGGATCTCCGCCGCTGCATGACACCCACGGGCGCGGGCCGTACAGGCGCAGCGAACTCATCCGGCGTGCCCGCGGCCAGGTCAGTGCGGGCAAGCCGCCTGCCGATGCTGTTCGGGGGGAGGGCTCTCGTGGTGGTGAAAGGCGGCTCCCCGTTCAAGGCCCCGGACGTGGAACGGCTCGGCCCTTGCTCATGCGCAGGATCAAGGTGACGGCGTCCTCCGACTGGGCCGCCGGCGTCAGAACCTGCTGTAAGAGCAGGCCACGAATCGCGGCGACGGCGACGGTGGCCACGGTCTGCGCTTCCTCGGTGCCGTGGCCTTCGCGTTCCGCGAGCGAGGCCAGCATCTTGGTCAGGTCGTCGAGCGAGTCGATGAACTCACGAAAGTCCTCCGGCCTGTACGCGGCCAGTCCCACCACGTGAAAGAAGCCGCGTACACGCGACAGTTGCTCCGGCCGGGTGTACGCCCGCCAGATCGCCACGACGAGGTCGTCGAAGGTGCCCCGCTGGGCGAGGTCGAAAAGCGCCGCGTTGTCGCGGGCTCGCTGTGCCTTGAGCATGGCGGCCAAGACGCCCGGGAGTGACCCGAAGTGGTATCGCAGCAGGGCGTGGCTGGTCTCGGTCCGTGCGGCGATCTCGCGGAGCGACACCTCCGGTGAGGGAAGGTCCTCGCCGAAGGCGTCGAGAAGCCGAGCCAGGAGACGCTCGCGTGCGTCGCCTTTGCGTTCCGTGCTTGACAGGATCACTCCCACAGTTTATCCATTGGAAAAGAAGGGCCGTGTTGCTTCACACATGGTCGCAGTCGGCTCGCAACGGCGGAGGGAACGACTCGTGGGACGTTTTCAGGTGGTTGGCGCGACGGTCGTCGACGGGTCGGGTCGCGACCCCGCCGACGTCGACGTCACCGTCGAAGACGGGCGGATCACCCAGCTCGGTGCCTCCGGCGCTGACGGCGAGCGCCTCGATGCCGGGGGACTGACGATGACGCCCGGCCTGATCGACGCTCACGTTCACCTGGGCTTGTCGAGCCCGATCCAGCCGCAGTTCTCGTTTCAGATCAGTGCCGCCGAGATCGCGGCGGACATCTTCGCCACGGCCGGCGCGACGCTCGACGCCGGCTTCACGACCGTCCGGGACACCGGCGGGATCGACGGCGGCGTCGTCACCACGATCGCGAAGGGCAAGGTCAGGGGGCCGCGCGTCCTGTCGTGCGGACCGGTGCAGTGCCAGATCGGTGGGCACGGCTACTACGGAGCCGACTGGGAACCCACCGAGCTGTGGAGCAGCCATCACACTCCGGGCCTGTGCGCCCTGTCCATGATGTCGGGCAACGCGGACGAGCTGCGAGGCAACGTGCGCGAGGCCTTCCGTCGCGGAGCCTCCTTCCTGAAGCTCTGCGTGACCGGCGGAGTGGTCGGTGCGCTCGACCGGCTGACCGACACCCAGTTCACCGTGGAGGAGATCGCCGTCGCCGTTCAAGAAGCCGCCGCGCGGGGCACCTACGTGACGGTTCACGCCCACAACAACGACGGCATTCGGAACGCGGTCGAGGCCGGGGCGCGCTGCGTAGAGCACGGCACCGACCTCGATGAGTCCACGGCCACCCTGATGGCCACCCGCGGCGTCGCCCTCGTGCCCACGTTCGCTGTCGTCGAGCAACTGCTGCGTGACCCCGCTGGAGCCGGCCTCGGCGAGTCGGCCCGCGATCGGGTGACGGGTGTTCGCGAGCGGATGACGGAGGCGCTCGCCGTAGCCAGGAAGGCCGGAGTGCGGATCGGGCTGGGTTCCGATCTCATCGGTCCGGCTCAGGAGCGTCGAGGCGAGGAACTCAGGTTGCGCGCGGAGCTCGAGACGCCGATGGACGCTCTCGTGGCGGCCACGAAGACCAACGCCGAGATCCTTGGCCTGGCCGGCCAGGTCGGGGTCATCGCACCCGGTATGCAGGCAGACCTCGTGCTCTGGAACGGTGACCCGCTCGAAGATCCGAAACTCTTCGCCGACCCCGCCAACGCCATCGTCGTCGTCCAGGCCGGCCGCGTCGTGAAGGACCTGCGATGAGCGCCATGTGGCAGGGCTGCCTCGCCGACACCGACTACTTCGAGACACGTTCCAGCGGCGGTCACGACTACGGCATCTGGGTCACCACGCCACCGCGATACGATCCCGCCACGACGCAAGCGCCTGTCGTGTACGTGCTCGACGGCAACTGGGCCGTGGGCATGACGGCTCCGCTCATCGTCACCCAGTTGGACCCCATGCAACAGATCAAGCCCTACATCCAGGTCAGCGTCGGTTACGCGGGCGAGGAAGCGCAGCACTGGGCACGGCTGCGCAACAGAGACCTCGTGCCACCCGGCGAGCCCATCGCCCAGGAGTTCATCGACGCCGTGGGGATGGGCGTGCGGACGGGCGGGAGGACACGCGAGGAGGCCGACGCCTACCTCGCCGAACTACGCGACACCCGAGCCGACAAGTTCCTGAGCTTCCTGACCGCGGACCTGCACCCACGGATCGAACGCGACTACGGCACAGCCACGAGCGGTCACGGCCTTTACGGCTACTCCTACGCCGGACTCTTCAGCCTCTACACCTGGCTCAGCGGCGGCACGCTCTTCGAGAGCATCGGAGCGGGCAGCCCCGGCGTCGCCAGTGCGGAAAGCCAGGTCTTCACCCAGCTCAAGGAGATGGGTGACAGCCGGCATGCCGCCAAGCTTCACGTGACCTTCAACGACCGGGAGCTTCTCGGGGACCTGGCCGTCTACCAAAGCATCACGAAGAACACGGCCACGCTCCTGCACCGCCTCACCTCCCGCGGCGGAGCCGTCACCAGCGCGATCCTGCACGAAACGCACGTGACCGGCCTGCAGGCCTCATTCCTCAGCTACCTCAGAACCTGCCGTGCCCTGTGAGTGCGGGCAAGAGTACCCCGGGAAAGGGCCGGCAATCAGGGCGCTAAGGGTCATTCAGGCTTTGATCGCGTCGGTGCGATGCAGGCGCCAGGCGGCGAGCGTTGGCGATCGCCAGCATGACCACCGACAGGGCGAACACCATCAGGCTGGTGGCGGAGCCCGTCCTTCTAGCGGGTTCGGGTGCTGTAGGAGTGGGCGCCGGTCCCGGCCAGGGCGCCGCCCTCGACGATGAGGTACTCCGGCCGGATGGGCGTGCCGTCCAGCCAGCATTCGAGGATCTCGCGGGTCCCTGCCGCATAGCGGGCCTGGGCCGACAGCGACGAGCCGGAGATGTGCGGGGTCATGCCGTGATGCGGCATGCTCCGCCACGGGTGGTCGGCCGCGGCGGGTTGCGGGAACCACACATCGCCCGCGTACCCGGCCAGTTGCCCGTTGTTCAGCGCGCGGACGATCGCGTCGCGGTCGGCGATGCGCGCCCGCGCGGTGTTGATCAGGTACGCGCCGCGCTTCATCGTGGCGATGAGCGTGTCGCCGAACAGCCCCTCGGTCTCCGGGTGCAAGGGAGCGTTGACCGTCACCACGTCGCAGTGCGGCACCATTGAGGCGGTGTCGCGATGGTAGGTGAGCCCGAGCTCCTGCTCGACCTCGGCGGGCAGCCGGTGCCGGTCGGTGTAGTGCAGTCGCACGTCGAACGGCTGGAGCCGGCGCAGCACCGCCAGCCCGATCCGGCCCGCGGCCACGGTGCCGACGGCCATGCCCTCCAGGTCGTAGGAGCGGGTCACGACGTCGGCGATGTTCCAGCCGCCGTCCAGGACCGTCCGGTGGGCGGGCAGGTAGTTGCGTACCAAAGAAAGGATCATCATGACGACGTGCTCGGCGACGCTGATGCTGTTGCAGTAGGTGACCTCGGCGACGGTGACGCCGTGGGTGATGGCCGCGTCGAGGTCGACGTGGTCGGATCCGATCCCGGCGGTGATGGCCAGTTTCAGTTCGGGGGCGCGGGCGAGGCGCTCGGCGCTCAGGTAGGCGGGCCAGAACGGCTGGGAGATCACCACGTCGGCGTCGGCCAGTTCCCGCTCGAAGGCCGCGCTGTCCTTGTCGGAGGTGACCACCAGGATGTGGCCGCGTTCTTCCAGGAAGCGACGCAGGCCAAGCTCGCCGGACACGCTGCCGAGCAGGTGGCCGGGGGTGAAATCGACGCCCTTGGGGCTGGGCAGCGTCTGCCCGTCCGGGTAGCCGGTCAGTTCGGGCAGCCCGTCGCGGGCGTAGGACGTGGGGTAGCCGCCGATCGGGTCGTCGTACAGGACGCACAACACCTTGGCCATGGCTCTGCTCCTCCTCGGTGGGGATGACCTCACTGTCCAACGGGCAAATCCGCAGGTCAAAGCGTTTGTGGCTATCGGGTGATAGGTGGCGTCTATGCCAGGTACCCGACGGTGAGCCGGTCGAGGACCTCGCGCAGGTCCACCTCACGGGCCACCTCCAGCAGTGCCCGCGCGATCACCGGCTCCGGCCCCGCGCCCGCCGTCACCAGCCCCACCCTCGGCTGCCTGGCCACCTGCTCCAGGCGAACCACCCGCATGCCCTCCGGGACGCCGAACATGTGCAGCCACGCGTGCGCGATCACACTCGACCAGCGGTGCGTGGCCACGTGCGCGAACAGCGCCGAGACTGTGTCGGTCTCGATCGCCGCTACGGCCACCGCCCCGGCGCGGGCGAAGTGGGCGTCCAGGATGCGGCGGTTGCGCATCTCGGGGGCCAGCAGACAGAGCGGCAGCGCGGCCACCTCCGCCCACCGGACCGTGCTGCGCCCGGCCAGCTCGCCGTCGGCGGGGGTGAGCAGCAGATAGCGCTCCTCGTACAGCGCGACGGCGCGCATCTCGCCGAGGTCCTCATCGTCGTCGAGGTAGGTCATCGCCATGTCGATCTCGAAGTCGGCCAGCCGGCGGGCGATCTGCCGCGACGACAGCGATGTCAGCCGGACCCGCACGTGCGGATAGCGTTCGCAGAACGGCGTCGTCAGCAGCGAGGCCGCGGTGAGCGCGGTCGGGATGGCGCCCAGCCGCAGCGTACCCGCCAGGCCCTCGCGCATCCGCGACAGGTCCTGGCGCAGCGCGTCGGTGTCGGCCAGGATGCGGTGCGCCCACAACAGCACCCGCTCGCCCTCCGGCGTCAGCCCGGCGAAACGCCGGCCGCGCCGCACCAGCGGCACATCCAGCTCACGCTCCAGCTTGCCGATGGCCGCCGACAGCGACGGCTGCGAGACATGGCAGGCCGCGGCCGCCCGCCCGAAATGCCGCTCGCGGGCCAAGGCGACGAGGTACTCCAACTGGCGTAACAACACGGCCAAGGATCACCCGCCGTCCATGTCATCTCTCCCGCGGCTAGCCTTTTTGAGACTACTCAGTGCTCGGCGACCTCCCGCGCCCGCGCGTCCTACCGTGCACTCGACCGGCTCGCCGCCCTGACACCGATCGAGCCGCCGGCCGCTGAACCCGGCCGGGGTGGCCCGCCCCACACCCGCTACGCCGTCACCACCGCAGGTCAAGATTGGTGGACGAGTTACAGGCTCCGGGCTCCCGTCGCGAAGGTCTGCCGACCGAAGGGAGGCCGCCCCGCTGGGCGTTCTCCGCACTCGTCAGGACATGAGTGGGTGCGGGAGCTATTTGACTGGTATTTGTCGATCACGTGATTGGCCGAACAGATGCCGGATCTTAGGGTCACTGGTATGACGTCAGGCAAAGGGGATGAGCGGGAGCGCATCCTCCAGGCAGCGTTCCGGCTGTTCGCCGCGCTCGGCTACGACGCGACGGAGGTCGTGCAGATCGCCGAGGCGGCAGGGCTGAGCACGAGGGCCGTGACCTCCCAGTTCGGCGCCAAGCGCGACCTCTACCTGGCGGTCATGGAACGCGCTCACGCCCTTCACTCGGCCGTCGTGGAGGCGAGGGTCAAGGACGTGCAGACCGCTCCGGTCGCGGAGAAGGCGGCGGCGATCCACCGGCTCATCGACGCCTACATCGACTTCTCCGCCGACAATCCCGAGGTGCCCGCACTGTGGATGCACCGGTGGTTGTCCGACGCCCGAGACGTCAGCAACCTCGAGGCGGAGTACGTGCAGCCGCTCGCCGAGTTCGCCATCGAGAACATCATCCCCGTGACCGAGGCCCCGGACGCCGACGTGCACTTCACGATCAACACCTTGGTGTGGTGCGTGCACGGGTTCGTGCTCAGCGGTGTGTTCGACGCGTCGGGACGGCGGCGCGGCCCCGACGACCTACGCGCCATGCGGCGCTTCCGCGCCCACATGCACCAGATGATCCACCGGACGCTTGGACTGCCGGGTTCACCGCCTCCGGCCGTGTGACGGCTTTCTCCGGACCCCTCACTCCGGCGAAGGACTCGATGAGCGAGCCCTGCTCGCTGCCCACGTGGTACGGATGGATCTCGTCGAAGCCGAACGAGCCAAGGGGCCGCACCCGCCCGTCTTCTTGCAGGCACGCGCCACTTTCGCCCCTGCGGCCAGCCCACGGTGATCAGCCCGTCGGCGCACCAGCGCGCGGTCTCCTCGCTCACGGCCGAGCCGACGAGCGCGGGCGGTTCGATGGGCAGCGTCCACAGCCCGGCCCTGTCCACCGGGACCAGGCACTCGCGCTCGGTGCCCTTCTGGAGAGATGCTGGGGTATATGACCGCATCGTCACGTTTGTGGCAGGAGGCGTCATGAATACCAAGGAGTGGACCGTCAAGATCCTCATTACCGAGGACGACGAGGACAAGCGCACCTCGGCTACCGCCGTGCTCTACGCGATCGACAACAGGCGGCACGAGAGCGTCGGCTACGCCCGCCGTAACCCCGACGACCGTCCGATCCCCGAGATCGGCGACGAACTGGCCGCCGGGCGCGCGCTGATGGACCTGGCCGACAAACTCCTCGGTGACGGAGCCGAGGACATCGCCGAGATGGCCGGCCCCGCCCGGGCCATCTGAGATCCGCGCGCCGAGCAGTCCCGACGCGGGCCGTCCCTGGCTGCCCGCCCCGATCAGCATGCCCGCCGCGCCGTTCGCGCCGAGCACCCCGAGCGGGCGCGGGCGGCGCGCGAGCCGGTGAGCGGACTGCCGGTACGCGGGATCAACTACGACGTCGGCACCGCCTACGTGCCCGGCACCCTGTCGCGGCCGGAGTGGGACGCCGTCCACGCGGGCGAGGACCTGCGCGTCATCGCCGCGGAGCTGCACTGCACGGCCGTCTGCGTGTTCGGCACCGACATCAGCCGTCTGAGCGAGGCCGCCGAACTCGCCCTGGAACGCGGCCTCGAGAATCGCCCGCACCGACCCTTATGCCTGGGAGCCCAAGGCCGCCTTCCACCGTCTGGCCGGGATCTACCGGCGCTCAGGCTGAGCGGCGAGGCTCCGAGTCGCCATCTGGGGCGGAAGATCACCTGTAAGGGGAGCTGCTGCGGGCGACCTCCAGGAAGCGGGCGACCAGGGGGTTCTGGTCGTCTCGGCGCGAGCTCGCTGCGACGGTGGTGCGCATGTTGTTGGGTTCGATCCGGCGGTAGGCGACACCCTTGAGGCGGATCCGGCGGATGCTCGCGGGGGCGAGCGACACGCCGAGTCCCGCCTCGACGAGCGCGCAGACCGTCTGCCATTCGACCGCCTGCTGGCCGAGGCGGGGCTCGAATCCCGCGTTGCGGCACAGGCCGAGGATCTGGTCGTGGACCGTCGGCCCCGCACCGCGGGGCAGCAGTACGAACGGCTCGTCCGCGAGCGCCTCGATGGGCAGGACGCGCTGGGCCGCGAGGGGGTGGGCGGCCGGCAGGATCGCGATGAACTCCTCGGACAGGATCGTCTCTGTCGCCAGCCCCGGCTCGTCCGGCGGTTCACGCAGGAGCCCGATGTCGATCACGTGCTCGTGCAGGGCGATCACCTGCGGGGCCGTGGTCATCTCGCGGATCTCCATGTTCACCTGGGGATACCGGTCGTGGTAAGCGCGCAACAGGCCCGGCAGGACGGTCAGCGCGAGCGATGCGGAGAAGCCGATCCGGATGCGACCGGCCTCACCACTGCCGGTACGGCGGGCCGCGTCCAGACCGGCGGCGATCTCATCGAGCGCGCGCCGGGCGGCGGGCAGAAGTTCCTGTCCCGCCGCGGTGAGGGCGACCCGGCCGGGTCCTCGGGTGAACAGCGGGTGTCCGACCTTCGTTTCCAGGCGGCGGATCTGCTGGCTGAGCGGTGGTTGCGCGATGCCCAGCCGCTCCGCTGCGCGTCCGAAGTGGAGTTCCTCGGCGAGCACCGCGAAGGCGTGAAGCTGCTGGAGTCCGAGTTCAGGGCGGTCCATATCTGCAGAGATATCACAGGGTTCCTGCAGAGGTATTGGACATATCACCGCTGGATGTCTACCTTCGCCGCATGAGTGAGCGACGCGTGATCTTGAGTGGTTCCACGTTCGAGGAGGAGATCGGCTACGCGCGGGCGGTGATCGACGGCGACTGGGTGCACGTGTCCGGGACGACCGGGTTCGACTACGCGACCATGACCATCTCCGACGACGTGGTCGAGCAGGCCGAGCAGTGCCTGCGCAACGTCGAATCGGCCCTGACCGAGGCGGGCTGCTCGTTCGCCGACGTCGTCCGGGTCAGATACCTGCTCCCCGACCGTGCGGACTTCCAGCCGTGCTGGCCCACCTTGCGCCGCTGCTTCGGCGAGATCCGCCCGGCCGCGACCATGCTCGTGTGCGGCCTCGCCGATCCCCGCATGAAGTTCGAGATCGAGGTGTACGCACGACGTTCACGAGCGCCAGAGCCGGAGTCCGCTGCCGCGGGCTGAGCTTCACGCGGCAATCACGCAACACCGGGCACCGCACGGCCGCTCGGCGGAGCGGTGCCCAGGTGGTTGAGCGGGTTTGTGACATAAAACGATGGACAATCATCACCGAGAAATCTTGGCATGGCCGTAGGGTTAATGAAGTGGCATTGGAGTTACCGTCTAGCACGTTCTCTGGCCTGCCCTAAATCCTGCGGCAAAGCCGATGTCGTAGGCCTCTTGGTTGGACCTTCCGTAGTAAGGGTTGCCGCACTTCGCTCCGGCTTCGAATCCTTCCGCGTAGCCGTTCGAGCAGATCTTCCTTTGCTTCTTCCCGAAGCTTCTGCAGACGGGCGGCGCGGCTTCCGATGCCGCCGTGACCTGGCTTTCACCAGTGGACTTCTGAACGATCGAGGCCTGCGAGGTTCCGACCGTCCCCAACAGGAGGGCGGCGATCAGCGGGCTGGCGAATAGCGCACGTTTTCCGTACATCCTCATCTCCTTCCTCATGAAGGCACTATTGGATGGCCCGGTAAGGCCGATCCACATGAAGATGAACCACTGCGTTCTACCATCGTACTCGTTTGATTTGCCGGCAGGTCCAGACCGTTGACTTCAATACGAGCGCGGCTTTGCCTGGCGTACACCGTCAGGGGGCGCTGCGGTAACGCGACCGCCGGCCCCGGCGGCAAGGCGAACACCGGGATCGTGGCGGCGGCCGGCGTACTGCCGGATGACGTCCGGGTGGAAGGCACCGGCCACGCGGACGCCTCCGGTGGCGGGGAGGCCGACAGCGGGGTACGGCTCGACTGACTCGTGCCCGGCCTGAGGTCACGTGGTTGACGCTCCGCCCAGGAAGGTGACCGGATGAGGGCCGATCTCCCGCCCATGAAGGCTTCGTGTCCAGCAGCGACCGTGACTTCCCGGCGAGGTGCCTGGCCGGCGCCTGGGGAGAGCTGGGCGACTTCGACCGCGCACGGGCCGTCGCCGCGTCGATCGCCGACCCGCGGGAGCGCGCGCTGGCGTCCCTGGCCCGGCTCGCCCCCGCCCCGCTGTCGGCCCGCCTCCTCTGCCTGGCGCTGGCCCAGGACGCCGACCACACCAAGATCCTCCACATCCTCGCCGACCTGGCCCCTGACGCCCTGCGCACCGCCCGCTCCTGGACTCCGCCACTGCTGCTTCCCTGAGCTGTGTGGCCGGCAAGCGCGTCAAGCTGGCGCCCAGCCGAGGGATCCGCGGCCGGAGCTCGCTAGGTGTCGCGGCGCAGCGTGAACCAGAAGGTCGGCACCGAGTTGGTGCCGGGTGTGACGTCGAGGAGTTCCCAGCCGCGGAACCTGGTGCGGAGTTCGTCGGCCGTGACGCCCGCCGCCCACGACGTGACCTCGGGGACCGGGTTGCCGAGCGGCTCGGGGCCGTACCCGAACATCAGCAGCCGTGCGCCGGGAGCGGCGCGGTGTGTGAGCCCGGCGGCGTAGGCGTCGCGGCGGTGCGGTGGGATGCCGCAGTAGCAGCTCAGGTCGAAGAACAGGTCGAAGGGGCCGGGCACGTTCAGCTCGTCGAGGCGGGTGGCGTCGCCGTGCAGCAGCCGTACCGCCACGCCGGCCGTCGCGGCCTTCGTTCTGGCCTGGTCGACGGCGCGGTCGATCAGGTCGACGGCCGCCACGTCCCAGCCGTGCCGTGCGAGGTAGACGGCGTTGGTTCCCGTGCCGCAGCCGAGTTCGAGGGCGCGGCCGGGCGGCAGTGCGCCGTGCCCCTCTACCAGGGCGACCAGCTCGGGCGGGGTCACGCCGGTGTCCCACGGCGGCTTGCCGGCGCGGTAGTAGCCCTCCAGCGCGCGGTGGACGGACTTCTCCTCCTGCCGTGCGGAGGCCAGGTCCGGTTCGTTCATCGTCTCCTCCAAGAGATTAGAGTTGAACTCTAGTGATGCACTCTAGAGATATACTCCCAATATGGAAAAGGTCAAGCGGCCGGACAAGCGGGCCGAGCGCTCACGGCGTACCCGTGAAAAGGTCATCGAGGCGGCTCGGGAGCTGTTCATCGCGCAGGGTTACGGGGCGACGAGCCTGCAGGAGGTCGCGGACCGGGCGGGCGTGGCCGTCCAGACCATCTACTTCGTCTTCCACAACAAGCGCACGCTGTTCAAGGACGTCGTCGACACGTCCATCGCCGGTGACGCCGAGCCGGTCGCCACCATGGATCGAGAGTGGTTTCGCGCCGCGTGCGCCGAGCCCACCGCGGCGGGGCAACTGCGGGCGCACGTCTGCGGCACCCGCGAGATCCTGGGCCGGGTCGCTCCGATCATGCCGCTGATCGCGGCTGCCGCGGCCACCGACCCTGAGATCGCCGAGCAGTGGCCGGACACCCCCGACCCGCGCTACACCGTGCAGTACGCGGCGGCCGTCGCCCTGGCCGGCAAGCCTGACATCCGTCCCGGCCTCTCGGTCGAGATGGCGGCGGACCTGCTGTTCGGCCTGCTCAGCCCGCAGCTCTACCTGATCTTCGTCCGCGACCGCGGCTGGTCGCCGGACACCTGGGAAGAGTGGGCCCGCACCGCCTTGACCGCCCAGCTCTGCGCTGATCGCGGCTAGGTGCGAGGGCGCGGCTGGCACTCTCCGGCACCGCGCCCTTTGCCTGGCCGCTCTTGGCGTCCCCGTCTCAAGGGGAACGTAGCCTGCCGGCGCGAGCCAGCGCTTCGTCCAAGGCGTCGGAGGAGTCCGCGCCGGCGGGGATGATGTTGTCCGCTCCGATGATCTCGGTGGTGCCGGTCTTGTCCAGGACCTTGCGCAGGGACGGCTGGACCCCGGCCAGGATCAGGGTCCCGCCGACGTCTCGCATCTTGGTGGCGTGCTTCTGGAAGGCCTTCATCAAGGTCGAGGACGGTACGTCGGGAAGCGTCTGCAACAAGAGCACGAGGATGCTCCCATCAGCGTGGTCGATGCGCGGCCAGCTCTGGTTGATCCTGTTGAGCTCGGCGAAGAAGCTGACCCCGGTGTAGCGCAGCACGAGGGTCTGCCCGGGTTCGAGCTGCTCGGGGGGTTCGGAGGCGGTCCATCGGCCGCTGCGCGGTGAGCGGGTGAGCCGGACGAGCCGGGCGTTCTTGGCGATCTGCCCACAGAACAGGGCTAGCGACAGGAAACTGCCGATCAGGATCGCGTGCTGGAGCGGCAACTGCGTGGTCGCCAGGAAGGTCGCGATCATCGAGGTGAGCGGCGCCCAGGAGGTGGCGGCGACGAGCTTGATGTCGCCCAGCCGGTGGACGACCAGTTCCACGCCGATGACGATCACCAGCCCGCCGATCACCGGCATGGGGATCAGCTCGGTGACGGATCCGGCCGCCAGCACGATGACGGCCAGCCACAGCCCGGCGAAGATCCCGGCCCACCTGGTGCGGGCTCCCGCGCTGGTCGCGATGCCGGTGCGGGACAGCGAGCCGCCGGTGGGCAGCGCCTGGAACAGCCCGCCGAGGACGTTGGCGTAGCCCTGCGCCTTGAAGTCGGCGTCGACGTCGGTGCGGCTGCCGTCGGGATTGGGTACGGCGGCGCCGATCCCGGCGGCCTGCGCCAGGGCGACCAGGGCCACCGCGAAGGCGCCCAGCCCCAGGGCCGGTGCGGCGGCGAGGCCGGGGAGCTGGGGGAGCGGCAGGCCGGAGGTGACCTTGGCGATGTCACCGACGAGTTCCACCTTCAGATCGGCCACCGCGACCACCACGGTGACGACGACCAGTGCGACCAGCGTGGC
The DNA here is from genome assembly GCF_042740555.1 of Nonomuraea sp. NPDC059007. Lineage (NCBI taxonomy): Bacteria > Bacillati > Actinomycetota > Actinomycetes > Streptosporangiales > Streptosporangiaceae > Nonomuraea > Nonomuraea sp. NPDC059007. Next base: position 348,259 of record NZ_JBHYJD010000009.1, read on the forward strand.
GATCGGCCGCAGCGGGCGCAGCGCCCAAGCCGCCGCCCACACCGCGATGGTCGCGAGGCAGACTCCGACGGTGACCGGTTTCCAGGAAGCGATGTGGGTGATCCAGTCGGCGATCTGCCGGAGCTTGTTGTGTCCCGCGGGCTCGTACCCCGTGGCGTCACCGAAGGCGCCCACGATGATCTGGACGGCGATTCCCGTGGTGAAGCCGGTCATGACGGCGTTCGACACGAAGCTCATCAGGGCGCCGAGCTTGAGGAAGCCGAACAGCAGCATCACGACGCCGGCCATGACGGTCAGCATGGCCACGTTGCCCAGGTTGTGCGGGTCGAGCCCGGCCTCGGCCAGGACGCTCTGCGCCGACAGGGCGATGGCGCTGGTCAGCGTGGTCACCATCAGCACGGTGCGCGCGGTCAGCGAGCCCACGAGGGTGGGCACCATGCCGGAGTACAGGCCGAGCACGGGATTGAAGCCGCCGATGTTGGCGTAGGCCATGCCTTCGGGGATGCTGAACAGCCCGGTGACCAGCCCGGCGATGGCGTCCCGGCCGGTGGGCCGTCCCAGCTTCACGAGCCCGCCACCCGCCGCACGGGGATCAGCGGGCGCTGCGTGGTCCGCACCAGCACAGGAGGTGGAACTTCTGCGGCGACCCGGCGCGGGCAACCCCCTCCCAGGACGAACCAGGGCGAGAGGGGTGCGTTGATCATCGCGCCGAGCGCCTTCGGCGTGCGGCGCCGCGCGGAGGGGACCAGTCGATCTCTCATCTCGGGGCCGCGGGAGGGCTACGGCGTGACGATGTTGAAGTCGCGATCCGGGGTGTCCAGGAGCCCCAGCAGCGTGATGAGCGCCTGCGGATCGCCCTCGCTCCGTACGCCGTCGTGGCTGCGCGTGGCGACCATGCCGAGCAACTGCGGCTTGGTCAGCGTCAGTGTGAGGTCGGCTGGGGTTCCTTCGTGGTCGTGCGTCTGTACGAGCACGCCGTTGGCGAGGCGGAGCCGTACCGTCTGCTGAAGGTCGGTGAAGTGGCAGTCGATCGTCAGGCGGGTGTCCCAGGCGCGGGGGCCGTCGATGCGGATGGCGATGGAGTCGAAGATCTGCTCGACGCTCAGGGCGCGGGCGACGTCGTGGCTGGCGGTGTCCAGGCTGGCGTCCGCCTTGTCGCCGCGCAGTTCAGCGGCGCCCTGGAGGTAGAAGTTGCGCCAGGGGCCGTTCTCGGCGCCGTGGCCGAGCTTGTCGTAGACCTTGGCGAGCAGGTCGCGGGCGTCGGTGTTGTCCGGGTCGTCGAAGACCACGTAGTTGAGCATCTGGGCCGCCCAGCGCAGTTCGCCCGCGTCGACGGCGGCCTTGGCCTTGGGCAGGACGGCCTCCGCGCCGCCCATGAACTCCACATGTTTCCTGGCCGACTCCTCGGCGGGCAGCTCCCACAGGTGCGCGGGGTTGCCGTCGAACCAGCCCATGTAGCGCTGGTAGATGGCCTTGACGTTGTGGGAGACCGAGCCGTAGTAGCCGCGCGCGTGCCAGGACCGCGCAAGCGTGGGCGGGAGCTGGATCATCTCGGCGATCTCCGCGCCGTTGTAGCCCTGGTTGAGCATGCGCAGCGTCTGGTCGTGCAGGTAGGCGTAGAGGTCGCGCTGCTCGGTCAGGAATGTGGTGAGCGCCTCGGTGCCCCAGGTCGGCCAGTGGTGCGAGGCGAACAGCACGTCGGAGCGGCCGGCGAACAGTTCGATCGCCTCGGTCAGATAGCCGGCCCAGACCCGCGGGTCACGAACCATGGCGCCGCGCAGCGTCAGGATGTTGTGCAGGTTGTGGGTGGCGTTCTCGGCCATGCACAGGGCACGCCGGTCGGGCAGCGAGAAGTTCATCTCCGCGGGCGCCTCGGTGCCCGGCGTGAGCTGGAAGACGATGCGTACGCCGTCGACCGTCTCCTCCTGGCCCGTCTCGGTGATGGACAGGTTCGGCTCGATCAGCGAGATGGTCCCCGTGGAGGTGGTCTGGCCGAGTCCGGCGCCGATCTGGCCGGCGGGGCCTTTGGCCAGCTCCGCGCCGTACATGTAGATCGCCCGCCGGTTCATCGCGGTGCCCGCGTAGACGTTCTCGGCCACCGCGTGCTCCAGGAAGCCGGAGGGGGCGATGATCGGGATGTCCGCGCCGTCGGGCACGACTCCCCGGACGCCGCCGAAGTGGTCGGCGTGGGAGTGGGTGTAGATGACGGCCGTGACCGGACGGTCGCCGCGCTGCTCCCGGTAGAGCTTGAGCGCCGCCGCGGCGCACTCGGCCGACAGCAGGGGGTCGACGACGATGACGCCGCGCTCGCCCTCGATGAAGGAGATGTTGGACAGGTCGAACCCGCGTACCTGGTAAATGCCTTCAGCGACCTCGAACAGCCCGTGCTTGGCGCAGAGCCGGGACTGGCGCCACAGGCTCGGGTTGGCCGTGTCCGGGCAGTCGCCGTCGAGGAAGGCGTACCACTCCAGATCCCATACCACCGCCCCGGACTCACCGGTGATCTTCGTCTCCGCCGCGGTCGCGACGAATCCTCTGTCGGCGTCGGTGAAGTCTGTCCGGTCATCGAACGAGGGCAGGTCGGTCACAACTACTCCTCAGGGCCGCTCATGATCCTGGCCCTCTCCTCACTTCCCGGCCCTCCTTCTGGGCAGCGCTACGAAAGGGTCATTTGTCGGCATTCGCGGCAAGCGGGAGCGTGCTGTCCTGGGTGTGGCACTCCCAGGAAGTACGCGGCCTTCATCCGCTCCGATGACCTTGGAAGAGTCGCAGGTGTCTGTCATGCGGAACCCGACGTCAGGGGCGGCCGGTGTCGAGCACGTTGTCCGCCTGCCGACTTCCTATGCCGAACGTAACACATGCGCGTAAAGGAAAGAATCTCTTGCGCTTGGTTGAATGTCTCTGCATCTATGTTGCATACTCCCTCTAGCGAGAGAAGCTCTCGCGTTTTGGAGAAGCTGTCCGGTCAAGGAGCCTGCATGTCTGAGAGAACCCCCACCGCTCCCGTGCTCGAACCGGCGGCAGCGGCGTTCGCCGAGGCCACCGCCCAGCCGCCCTACCTGTTCCAGATCCCCGTGGAGGAGGCTCGCGCCGCGGTCGACGAGGTGCAGGCGGGCGAGGTCGCCAAGCCCGAGGTGGATGAGGAGTGGGTCACCGTCGAAGGCGGCCCGACCGGCTCGGTGAGAGCCCGGATCGTCAGGCCCCGGGACGCCGTTGGACCGGTCCCCGTGGTGATCTACATCCACGGCGCCGGATGGGTGTTCGGCAACGCCCACACGCACGACCGTCTCGTCCGCGAGCTGGCCGTCGGCATCGGGGCCGCCGTGGTCTTCCCCGAGTACGACCGTTCGCCCGAGCACCGCTACCCGGTCGCCATCGAGCAGAACTACGCCGTCGCCCGCTGGGTGGTCACCCACGGCGCCGGCAAGAACCTGGACGCCGAGCGCGTCGCCGTGGCCGGTGACTCCGTCGGCGGGAACATGGCCGCCGCGCTGACGCTGATGGCCAAACAACGCGGGGACGTGTCCCTGCGGGCCCAGGTGTTGTTCTACCCGGTCACCGACGCGAGCTTCGACACCGCCTCCTACCATCAGTTCAGCGAAGGCTACTTCCTGCGCCGTGATGCCATGCGGTGGTTCTGGGACCAGTACACCACCATCGACGCCGAACGCGCCGACATCACCGCCTCGCCCCTGCGCGCGTCACTGGAGGATCTGGCCGGACTGCCACCGGCGCTGGTCATCACCGCCGAGGCCGACGTGCTGCGCGACGAAGGCGAAGCCTACGCCGCCAAACTCCGCGCCGCCGGGGTCCCCGTCGTCGCCGTTCGCCACCTCGGCATCATCCACGACTTCGTCATGCTCAACGCCCTGCGCGACACCCACGCCGCCCAAGCGGCCATCGACCAGGCCGTCCACGCACTGCGCACCGCACTCCACCAGAACTGACCCACGCAAGCGCGGAACGGAGTTCCCGCACCGGTCGCCCCTTCCGCAAGGAGACATCATGTTCCGTCCCGAACGCACCACCTCTCGCCCGGCCGTCGGTAACCTGGCCAAGCTGGCTCTCGCGCCCCTCGTGATCGGCTCCCTGCTGGCCGCCACCACGACCGGCGCCGCCGCCTCCCATGACAGGGGTTCGAGCAGGGCCAAGCCGACCGTCGTCCTCGTCCACGGCGCCTTCGCCGACGCCTCCAGCTGGGCCGACGTCATCAAGCGCCTGCGCCGCGACCACTACCGCGTCATCGCCGTGGCCAACCCCCTGCGCGGCCTGCACGACGACGCCGCCTACGTGCGCAGCCTCCTGGACACCGTGCAAGGCCCCGTCATCCTGGCCGGCCATTCGTACGGCGGTTCGGTCATCACCCAGGCCGCCGCCGGCAACCCGAACGTCAAGGCCCTGGTCTACATCGCCGCGTTCATCCCCGCCACCGGCGAGAACGCCGCCGAACTGGCGGCCAAATTCCCCGGCGGCACCCTCGGCGACACGGTGAGCAGCGCCTCCTACCCCCTGCCCGGCGGCGGCACGGGCACCGAGCTGACCATCAAGCAGGACCGCTTCCACCAGCAGTTCGCCGCCGACGTCCCCGACGCCACCGCCGCCGTCATGGCCGCCACCCAGCGGCCGGTCTCCACCGCCGCCCTGGAGGAAAAGGCCACCGAGACCGCCTGGAAGACCATCCCCTCCTACGCCCTCGTCGCCGGCCGGGACCTCAACATCCCGCCCAAGGCCCAGAAATGGATGGCGGAGCGGGCCGACGCCCACACCGTCACCGTCCCCGGCGCCTCCCACGCGATCACCGTCTCCGAACCCTCGGAGGTCGCCGACCTCATCCGCCGCGCCGCGCGCGACTGAACCCACCCCAGCCGGCGACCAGCCGCTCGGCACCGAAGGCGGGAGGCGTGGTCAGGGACGGCGTCCCCCACCACGAGCCTCAGTCGCGATGCTCCCGTTCGATTCTCTCGATGAGGAGTTCGATCTCGTACTCGAAGAGGGCGTCGACCTCGACCGTCATCGCCGACAGGCCGCCGCCGAGTTCGAGGCTGACGATGCCGTGCACGCATGACCACACGGCGACCGCGAGCCGGAAGTCCGCGGAGCCCGCGGCTCGGGCGGCGAGAACGTCGTCCTTCTGATAGGTCGCCGGTTCGCCGGCGAACTCGGCGAGGACGCCCAGGAGGATCACCATGAGCGAGCGGGCCGCGGCGGCCAGAGATTCGGCGTGCGCGTCGTAGCCCGGTACCGGGGGCTTGAACAGCAGCTCGTAGCGGTGCGGCTCGGCCAGGGCCCAGGCCCGGTAGGACCGGGCCAGCGCGCGGAAGCGCTCTTCAGGGGTACGGCCGGCCGCCTCGCCGCCCAGCTTCTGGGCGATGGCGTCGTGCAGGTCCTCGTAGGCGTCGATGACCAGGGCGGTCAGCAGGTCGTCACGGCTGGCGAAGTAGCGGTAGAGCCCGCCTCCCGACACTCCCAGTTGCTTGGCGATGGCGTTGATCGAGATCGCCTGGGGCCCGCCTTCCGCGAGCTGGTCCAGGGCCGTCGCCTTCACGTCCTCCCGGACCTGCTCGCGGAAACGTTCACGCATCGAGCTACGGGGGGCGGGTGTGGGCATCGCATCCTCCTATGGGTCTAGCAATCATAACATGGCCCACAGAAGCAAAGAATATTTCGCTTTGACTTGAGCTGTGATGTTTGGCAATGCATAATCCGTAAAGCGAGAAGTTCTCACAGAGTAAAGAGTGTCACTTAGCACCCGAAGGAGGTCAGCCATGGGCATCACCACGACCAGGTCGCGACGCGCCCTGGCCATGGTCGCCCTGGCCATGGCCGCGGGCACCGTGATCCTCGACGTCTCGATGGTGAACCTGGCCACGCCCGCCATGAGGACGGCGTTGAACCTGTCGACGGCGGAACTGTCGTGGGTCGTGGACGGCTACTTGATCGCCTTCGCGGGACTGTTGCTGCTGGGCGGCCGGCTCGCCGATCTGCTCGGCGGCCGCAGGATGTTCCTGACCGGCGTCGCGATCTACGTGGTCGCGTCGATCGCGTGCGCCCTCGCCTTCGACGCGACCACCCTGATCGCCGCGAGGATCGTTCAGGGCGCGGGGGCGGCGGTCCTCACTCCCGCCGCGCTCTCGCTCATGCTCGGCCTCTACCCCGAGCCCGGCGAGCGGCGGCGCGCGCTCGGTGTCTGGGGCGGGAGCCTCGGCGCGGGCAGCCTGCTCGGCGTGGCGCTCGGGGGAGTGGTGACCCAGGCCCTGGGCTGGCCGGCGATCTTCTGGTTTCCGGTGCCGATCGAGATCCTCGTGGCCGTCCTCGTGGGGTACGCGCTGCCGCCGTCCCCGGTCAGGCGAGGGCGGTTCGACCTGTTCGGGGCGGCCACCATCACCCTGGGCATCTCGGCGCTGGCCTTTGGGCTGATCTCCGCCCCCGAAGCCGGATGGGGCTCCGTGCGCACGGTCGGGAGCCTGGCGGTCGGCGCGCTCTCGCTGGGGGCGTTCATCGTCGTCGAGCTGCGCTCCGGCCACCCTCTCGTCCCGCTCGGCGTCTTCCGGCGCAGGCCGGTGGTCATCGCCAACACCGTGATGCTCCTGCTGGGCGCGGTGTCGGTGGGCCTGTTCTACTTCCTGTCCCTGTACCAGCAGCAGGTCCTCGGCATGTCGCCCGCCACGGCCGGCCTGAGCCAGTTGCCGATCGCGGTCCTGATCACGCTGGGCGGCTTCGGCGCTCCGTGGCTGGCCCGGCTGACAGGTCTGCGATCGGCGATGGCGGGCGCGCTGGCCGCGTTGTCCGCGGGGCTGTTCTGGCTCGCCCAGAGCGAGGCCGGAAGCGAGTACGTCACCGCGCTTCTGGGGCCGTTCCTGCTGATCGGCGCCGGACTGGGTCTCGGATTCGTCTACGCGACGACCATCGCGGTCTCCGGCGCCGTCGTGGGGGAGACCGGCCTGCTCAGCGGTCTGATCAACGCCACGCGTCAGCTCGGCGGAGCCCTCGGGCTCGCGGCCCTGATCGCGCTGGCCACGGCCGGCGCGCGGCCGGAGGCGGGCGACGGCGTCGCCTACACCGATGCCTTCCTCGGCGCGGCGGTGCTCGCCCTCGTCGCCGCCCTTCTGTCCCTCATCCCGGCGGCACACCGCACGCCGGAGTCCGACCCACAGGTAGAAGGATGATCATGGAGACATCGACGGTTCTCGTGGTCGGTGCGACCGGAGGGATCGGGTCGCAGGTGGTGCCGGAGTTGCTGGCGCGCGGCGTACACGTGCGTGCGATGACGCGTACACCAGAACGGGCGGCCTCCCTCCCGGACGGAGCCGAACCCGTCGTCGCGGACCTGCACGACCAGCGGGCCGTCACCACCGCGCTGCGGGGGGTGGACGCGGTCTTCCTGAACAGCCCGTCCGCGCCGGACGCAGCCGAGGGCCAGATCCGGTTCGCCGAACGTGTGCGCTCCGCCGGGGTGCCGCGGCTGGTGCTGCTGTCCCAGTACGCGGCACGAGCCGACTCGCCCGTGCGGTTCCTGCGCTGGCATGCCGCCGTGGAGTCCTTCGTGTCCACCCTCGGCCTGCGGGAATGGACCACGCTACGCCCGAACCTGTTCATGCAGGGCGTGCTGAACTTCGCCGGCGTGATCAGAGCGGAACGGCGATTCGGCGCCCCGATCGGCGAGGCGCCCGTGAGTCTCATCGACACCCGCGACATCGCCGCCGCGGCCGCGGTCGTCCTCACCGAGCCCGGACACTCCGGCCGCACCTACACCCTGACCGGCCCACGCGCGGTGACCCACGCCGAGATCGCCCGGGCGTTGTCGGACGCGACGGGCCACCGGATCACCTTCGCCGACATGTCTCCGGCCGACTTCGCCGCCGCGATGCACCAGATGCTGCCGCCCTGGCAGGCCGACGGCCTCGTCGAGGACTACGCGCACTACGCCAGAGGCGAGGCCGCCGACGTTTACACCGACCTCACCGACCTCACCGGGCAACCGGCACGGGACCTGACCGACTTCGCCCGCGACCACGCCGCCGCCTTCACCCCGGCATGACGGCCCGCGACCGGCGGCCCGGCCCATCAGGAGGCGGGTACGCCTGCCTCCTCCACGACACACCGAGCAGGAGTTCGACATGAGCGACAGGAAGATCGCGCTGGTGACGGGAACGTCCAGCGGAATCGGGCTGCACACCGCCGTGGGACTGGCGCGCGAGGGCTTTCACGTCGTCGCCACGATGCGCGACCCCGGCCGGGCCGACCGGCTGCGGGCCGAGGCCGCCGACCAGGGAGTCGATCTGACGATCCGGCAGCTTGACGTCACCGACCGCGACGGCGCCCGTGCCCGCGTCGACGAGGTGACGGCTGATCTCGGGCCCATCGCTCTTCTCGTCAACAACGTCGGCCAAGCCATCCTCGGAACCCTGGAGCAGGTCGACGACGACGCTCTACAGCTGCAGTTGGAGGTCAACTTCCTCGGCGCCGCCGCGCTCACCCGGCACGTTCTGCCGTCGATGCGCAAGTCCGGCGGCGGCCGGATCGTCAGCGTCAGCAGCGAAGGCGGAGCCGTGGGGCAGCCGTTCCTCGACGGCTACATCGCCGCCAAGTTCGCCCTCGAAGGCTTGATGCAGTCGCTCGCGCCGGTGGCGGCCCGCTTCGGGATCGCCGTCAGCGTGGTCGAACCGGCGGCCGTCTCGACGAACTTCGTCGACAACGTGGACAACAGGGCGTTCCCCGGCCCCGACGACCCCTACCGCGGCCTGGCGGAGAAGTACCTCCAGAGCGCGGTCGACAACCTGACGCGGGCCCAGCCGGTTCAGGAAGCGGCCGCTGTCGTGATCGAGGCCGCGACGACCGCCACGCCCCGATTCCGGTGGCAGACCTCGCAAGCCGCCGCCGCCTCGGTCGGCAGATCCCTCGCGGATCTGGACGGCAGCGCCGTCGTCGACGCCATGTCCACCTGGCTGGACTGAAACGGAGCACCGTGATGACCTCCTCTCCCGCCCCCCGGACCAACCTCCACCGCTGGTGGTGGGCGCTGTGGGGGCTGATGGCCGTATCCGCGATCGGCATCGCCGCCTACGCGCTGCCGCCCTATCTGTCGGGGAACCCGGCCGACAGCAACGTGCCCATCGACCCGGACGTGGCGCTGCATTACCTGTCTCTCACCATGCACGCCGTACCCGGCGGCCTCGCCCTGATCATCGGCCCCTTCCAGTTCATGGCCCGGTTGCGCGCCCGCCGGCCCAAGCTGCACCGGGTGGCGGGCCGGGTCTACATGATCTCCGTCCTGTTCGCGAGCGGCGCGGCTCTGTTCGCCGCCACGTTCTCGCTCGGCGGCCTCTCGGTGCAGATCGCCTTCTACCTTCTGGTCGCGGGATGGCTGTACACGCTGGCCAAGGCCTACCTGAGCATCCGCCGCGGCCAGGTACAGCTGCACCGGATCTGGCTGATTCGCAACTACGCCCTGACCTTCGCCGCGGTCTCCCTGCGCGTCTACCTGCTCACCGGCCTGATGCTGAAGCAGTCGGTGGCCACCGCGGTGCCGTTCGAGGAGATCTACAACCTCAGCGTGTGGGCGTCCATCCTGGTCAACGTGGCCGTGGCCGAGTACTTCATCATCCAGCGCACGCTCGCGCCGCTGGCCCGCCGCCGGCGGCTCGGCGAGGCCGTACCGGCCGCCGAGCCGAGCTAGGTCTGGAGGTTCGTGGCCATGTCGGCGGAGACCGCCCGCGGGTCCGACGTGCTCGGACGGCGGGTGCGGGCCGCGCGCGAGCTGGCGTTCGCGGGGCGGGAGAAGGAGCTTGAGGTCTTTCGCGCGGCGTTGCGCGGCGGCAACTTCAGTGTCCTGTACGTGCACGGACCCGGCGGCGTCGGGAAATCGGCGTTGCTGCGCATGTTCCAGCGCGAGGCCGCGGCGTCGGGGCGCGTGGTGACCGAGGTCGACGGACGGGTCACGCCCGGGTCACCCGCGGCGTTCGAGGCGGCGGCGGAACCGGTGCTGCGCGATGCCCGTGCGGTGTTGCTGGTGGACGCGTTCGACCAGGTCCAAGCTCTGGAAGCGTGGCTGTGGGAGAGGTTTCTGCCGCGGGTGCCGACGGGGGCGCTGGTGGCGATCGCCGGGCGGTTCCCGCCGGACATGCTCTGGCAGGCCGACCCGGGGTGGGAAGGTGCGCTTGAGGTGCTGGCGTTGCGCGGGCTCGCGCCCGCGGACGCGCGTGCGCTGCTGGATTTCAGCGGGGTGCCGGACGAACAGCGTGAGCCGGTGCTGGCCTTCGCCTCCGGGCATCCGCTGGCGTTGCGGCTGAGGGCCGCGGCGATCAGGAACCGGACCTCCTCACGCCAGGACGTGGTGGCCGCGCTGCTGGACCAGATGGTGGGGCCGGTGCCGTCCGAGGCGCACCTGCGCGCCTTGGAGGTGTGCGCGCACGCGTACGTCACCACGGAGGACCTTCTGCGTACGGTGCTTCCCGACCACGCGGGCGCGCTGTTCCCATGGCTGCGCCGGTTGCCGTTCGTGGAGTCGAGCGGCCTGGGCCTGGTCCCGCACGATGTGGTGCGCGAAGTGCTGGAAAGCGACTTCCGGTGGCGGGACCCGCAGGCGTACGCCGACATGCACGACCGTATTCACGCGTATCTGGCCGGCAAGGTGCGGAACGCGGCCGATCCCGACGTGCCGGGTGCGACGGCGGCCTTGCTCTACCTGCACCAGGCCGGCGGCGCCCATGAGGAGACCGGGATCAGAGAGGACGTGTTACGCGCCGGGGACACGGACACGCTGATCCGCATGGCCACGGCCGCGGAGGGGGAGGCGCCCGCCGCCGGCGCCGGCTTCTGGGCGCGACGCCGTCCGGAGTCGTTCCGCGTCTACCGGCGCGCCGCGAGCGGCGAACCGCTGGCGTACTGCGCCTGGTTGTGCCTGCCCGAGCTCGACGAGTCGGAACTGGCGGCCGACCCCGTCGTGGCCGCGGCGTGGGAACACGCGCGCGCCACCGCGCCACTGCGCCCCGGTGAGCACCTGGCCGTCGGCCGCGTGTGGGTGCCGGCCTCCGCTCGTGACGCGCCGGTTCTGGAGCTGATCATGCGGCGGCTGATCGGCAACTGCCTGCGTACGGAACGGCTGGCGTGGTCGTACCTCGCGGCCTGGGATCCGTGCCCCGCCTTGGCGGAGCGGTTCCGGCGCCTGGGCATGCCGCCCATCGCGGAGCCGCCCGCGGCGGGGCGGGCGACGTACGGCCTGTTCGCCCACGACTGGCGGACGGCTCCCGCGTCGGCGTGGCTGGAGCACCTGAACCGGCCGCCCGCCGGCGACCCGGGCACCACCCCGGCGAGGCTCGCGGTACTGTCGCGGGCCGAGTTCGAAGAGGAGGTCAGGAAGGCGCTGCGCCGGCTGCCACGGCTCGACCTGCTGGCCGCCTCGCCGCTGACGCGCACCAGGCTGATCACCGAGCGGAGCGGCCAGGACCCGGCGACGGCGCTGCACGATCTCCTGCGCCAGGCGATCGACGATCTGCGCGAGGACCCGCGCTCGGTCAAGTTCCACCGCACCTTGGCCGCCACGTTCCTGAGCGGCACCCCCACCCAGCAACTGGCCGCGGAAAAGCTCGGTCTGCCCCTCACCACCTTCCGCAGGCACCTGACGGGCGGCATCGAACGCGTCTGCGCCGACCTGTGGCACAGCGAGCTGTACGGCAGGGGCCGGCGGCCAGGCGGTGCAGCACTAGGGAATTGACGGAAACCCCGGCGTGGTCTTGACCGTGGTCATGGTGAACTGGGAATTGGTCCGTGCGACGCCGGGCAGATCGGTGAGCTTGGTCATGTACAGGTGTTCATAGGCGTCGAGGTCGGCCACCGCGATGCTCAGCAGATAGTCGGGCTGGCCGAACATCCGACGGCAGTGCACCACCTCTTCCAGCCGGCGAACCTCGGCCTCGAACGCCTCGATCGTCGCCCTGTCCTGAAGCGCCATTTCCACATGGAGCAGCACGTGGAAGGCCCGGCCGATCGCGGCGGGGTTCACCGCGGCGTAATAGCCGGTGATCACACCACTGCTCTCGAGCTGGCGAACCCTGCGCAGGCACGGGGACGGCGACAAGCCCACGCGGTCCGCCAGCTCGATGTTGGCCAGCCGCCCGTCCTTCATCAGATGCGCGAGAATTGCTCGATCGGTCTTGTCCATGGCACACCATGCTAATCGCCGTCCGCTGCCGGGCATCTTTGGCATCGCGTGCCAGGGCGATGTGGCTACCGTTGACCACGGGATACCTGGGAGGGGCCGCGATGACTGAGCATCCGACACTGAGCCTGGACAAGGACGGCCACAAAACGGCCGGCCGGTTGCTGGCCGCTTTCCTTGAGGGCTACGAAGACTCCATCCCCGGGCGCCCGCTCGTCCCCGAGGTGAACCGCGAGGTTCTCGCGAACCTGCTCACGACCCCGTTCCCCGACAAGGGCATCGGGATCGAGGGACTTTTCCACGAGATCAACGACAAGATCCTGCCGAATTCCACGACAGTGAGTCATCCGCGTTTTCTCGCCTACGTTCTCGGTCCGCCCAACGGCATCGCCCCCTATGCCGAGGCGATCGCCGCCGCCATCAACCAGAACTGCAACTTCTGGCAGCTCTCCCCGTCCGCGAGCGTGATCGAACGCGCCGTCGTTTCATGGCTGGCCGGACTGTTCGGCTACGGCGAGCAGTCCGGCGGAATCCTCACCGGAGGAGGGTCGATCGCGACGCTCAACGCTCTCGCGACAGCCCTGCACGCCCACCGGCCCGGCTACCGCGAGCAGGGGCTACAGAACTCCGGCCCCCGGCTCGTCCTGTACACATCGGCCGAGGCGCACCGATGCGTGGACAAGGCGGCGGCCATTCTCGGCATCGGGCTGGACAACGTCCGCCACATCCCCGCCGACGACCGTCACCGCATGCGCGCCGATGCTCTGGAGCAAGCCGTTCGCGACGATCGCGCAGCCGGGCTGGAGCCGTTCTGCGTCGTGGCCACGGCCGGAACGGTCACCACGGGATCCATCGACCCGATCGCCGAGATCGCGGACCTGTGCATGAGCGAAAACCTGTGGTTGCACGTCGACGGCGCCTACGGCGCCCTGTTCGTCCTCTCCGACCGGAGCGATCCCGCACTCGCCGCCTGCGCCAGAGCCGACTCCATCGCTCTCGACCCGCACAAACTTCTCTTCGCTCCCCTGGAGGCGGGGTGCCTGCTGGTACGCGACCGAACCCAGCTCAGAGACGCCTTCGCCTTCTCCTCCTCGTACCTCACCGTCGCGGAGGACCCGCTGATGGTCGACTACATGGACTACGGCCCGCAACTGTCCCGCGGGTTCAAGGCGCTCAAAATCTGGAGCGCGCTGCAGGCCTTCGGCATCGACACCTTCCGGTCGGTGATCGGCCGTACCCTGGACCTCGCTCAATATCTGGCCGGCCGCATCCAGGCCGAGCCGGATCTGGAGCTCATGGCGCCCGTACCGCTCACCGCCGTGTGCGTTCAGATCAAAGGCGCGACCGAGGCGGACCACACCGCCGCACTCGCCACCCTCATCAACGAGGGCACCGCGCTCCTCGGCCCGGCCCGGCTCAACGGACGGCACGGCATCCGCGCGTGCGTCACCAACTACCGCACCACGCACGCCGACATCGATCTCATCGTGGACCGCCTGGCCGAGATGGCCCACGACGTAAGGTCTCGCGTCGCTCGCTAGGGAAACGCCGCCATCGGCACGGCGGCGCGGTGTGTCAATGCGCTTGCGTCATGGTCTGTCCATCGGTCGCGTGCGGTCGATGACCCGGCGGGCGGCTTCAAGCTGCCGGATCTTGACGGCCCTGAGCCGCTGGAACTTCTTCGGGTGGCGGCCGATGGCGTCGTTCTGGATGCGGGTCTCGGCTGCCGCCCAGATGGATACGAGGTCGGTCTTGTCCTTGCAGCTGAGGTCGGCCTGGGCCGTGCGGATCTCCTGTGGGGTGGGTTGGCTCGTCTCCCAGCGTGGGTCGGTGATCGCGGTGAGCGGGTCGGGGTAGGGGAAGCCTTCGCCCGCCATGCACGCGCTCCAGGAACGGAACGCCCGGGTGACCTTCTCGTCGCGCTGGGAGGCGTCGAAGGAGGCGAAGATGGTCTTGTTGAAGAAGCCGGCGTCGGCGTTCGGCGCCCCGGCTGACAGGTGGTCGCGCGCTCGGTCGAGGCATCGGTCGGCGGCCTTGCGCACGGTGGGCGACGCCTGTGCCGTTCGGGCGAGATCGTGCTGCTTGCGGGCGGCCACGACCGGCCGGTCAGGGGGTGTGTGGTACCCGAACACATCGGCGATCTCGCGTTCGATGACGCCGTAGCGGCGGCGGTGCGGTGGTTCGCTCTCGCTGCCGGCAGGGGCGGGAAGCACGTGCCAGGCCATGCCGCGTGCGCGCAGGCAGTCGCGGACCAGCAGGTCCTCGGCGACCTCCAGGGTCATGTTCTCGGCCGGGCTGAAGTCGTAGGCGTCGAAGGGGAGGGTGAGCCTCCGGGCCTGTTCGCCGGGTGCTGGGACGGCGGCCGTGTGCGAACGGGCCGGCGGGGCCGCCGGTGCAGCCGGTGCCGCCGAGCAGGCCGGGACCGCTCCGGCGAGGAACGCCGATGCCAGGGAGATGCTCCATCGCCGGAGCGGGCCGATCATCGCCTGCGCCGGGTGGACGCTGCCGCCGCGTCTGCGTGGGTCACGTCAGCGCTTCAGCGAGGTGGTCTTGTTGTCGAAGCCGTTGTTGGTGAGGTCCTTGTCCTCGCTCTCGGCTCGTGCGGCGTATCCGGAGGCTCCGGCACAGTTACGGCGGTCGTAGAACCGGATCTTCCGGTTGTATTTGTTCTTGTGAGAGCTTGCCCAGTTGTTGTACCTGTTCGGCAGGGTCCCGCATCTGCCGGGGGAGGGCATCCTGATCTGGATGTAGGTCCGTCCTCGGAAGTCGTCGTGCTCGAACAGGCACAAGCGGTTGTTGGCACACGCGGCCGACCGTACGGACACTCCACTGACGACCTCGTAGGAGACTTCGTCGCCGGGTGCTGCGGCGGCCTGGGCGGCGGGGCCGTACCCTGCCAATCCCAGGAAGCTGAGCGACATGGCGCCGGCGATGAGAGCGGTCTTACCCTTCATGTGCATTCCTTTCGATACTGTGTGGGCGACTCAAGATCTTTTGCTGGCCTCCTCTCGTCCGAAGCCGGAACAAGGGGAGGACTCACGTTCATGAAGGCGTCTCCCCTGGCTCGGGCTGAAAGCCTGGTCGGGTGTCGCTGATACTCAGGCGACGAGCGAGGGGCCACCGAGGGGGACAGCCGGCTCGGAGTTGTTCGAGGCGCCGGGAGCCGTCGCGGGCGGCTACGCGGGCGCTCTTTCGGCGGTCGTGTCCGGTGCGGCGGCCAGGCGGTGCTTGCGCCTGGGCATGCCGAAGGTCGGGTGCGAGGTGGCCCACAGCGACATCGTGAGGATGCCCGCCTTGGTACGTGCGGCCTTGCGGCCGCCGTCGTATGCCGGCTTCGCCTGTCCTTGGTCGTCGACCGCCTGCCGGATCCCGTCCCTCCGGCCGAGGCTGATCTGGTTGTAGGTGTAGATCAGTTTGGTGTGGGGGATCGGACGGCCGGTCAGGCGTCCCACGATCGCCTCGATCGCCTGCCGGCTGGTGTAACCGGCCGAGGCGCAGGACATCGGCATCGGCCGGCCGTTGTCACCCATGGCGTGGGCGCTGTCGCCGATGGCGTACACGTTCGGGTGCGAGACCGACCGCATGGTGCGATCGACGACGATCTGGCCGTTCCCGGTGACCGCCAGGCCGGCGGCGACGGCGATGGGGTCGAGCGCGAACCCGGCCGTCCACGCGGTCGCGTCGGACGCCAGGGCGGTGCCGTCGGCGCACAGCACCCGCGTCGCTTCGACGGCTTGGACGCTGGTGTGCTCCAGGACGGTGACGCCCAGCCGGTCGCAGGCCCGGCGCAGGTGGCCGCGGGCTCCGGCCGAAAGCCGGGCGCCCAACTGCCTGCGGGCGATGAGCGCCACCGACAGGCCGGGCCGGGACTCGGCGATCTCGGTGGCGGTCTCGATGCCGGTCAGCCCGTCACCGACGACCACCACGTTCCCGCCTTCGCCCCACCTGTCCAGGCTGGCCAGGCGCTCGCGCAGGCGTAGCGCCGAGGGCCGGGCGGCGACGTCGAAGGCGTGCTCGGCCACGCCGGGGACACCCTCGACGTCGCCGTGGCTGCCGAGCGCGTAGACGAGCGTGTCGTAGCCGAGTCCGCCGGCGCCGTCGGTCATGGTGATGATCTGGCGCTCGGGGTCGATGGCGGTGACACGGGCCAGGCGCAGCCGTATCCCCGTGCCGGCGAAGACGTCGGCGAGCTTCGGCGCCTCGACCTCCTGACCGGCCACCAGCTGGGGCAGCCGCATGCGCTGGACGAAGTCCGGCACGGCGTTGACCACGGTGATCTCGGTGTCGGCCGGGGACAGCCGACGGGCCAGGATGCCGGCCGCATAGGCCCCGGCATAGCCGGCGCCGAGAACGACGATGCGGTGCTTCATGTAGTGCTCCTGTCGGGCTTGTTGCTGGTGGGTCACCGATTTCCTTGGTCGAGGTCGCCGTGCGCCTGCGCAGAAAGGTCCTGCCAGTCGGCCCAGGTCTTGAGCCGGTCGGCGTAGACCTGCCGCAGCATCGGGTAGAAGCCGTGGCCGAAGAGCACCCGCAGGGGCGGGTCGGCGGAGTCGACGATCTTGAGGAGGGCCTGGGCCGCGGCGGCGGGGTCGCCGGCGGGCTGCTTTCCCGCGAACTCGGCGATACGCCGGCGAAGGCCGTCGTAGACCGGGCTCGGCTCGGCCAGGTGGCCGTTGTTGAGGGGATCGGGGTTCTTGCCGCCCCGGGTGGCGAAGCCGCCGGGCTCGATGATGGTCACCTTGACGCCGAAGTCGGCGACCTCCTGGGCGAGCGATTCGTTCAGGGCTTCCAGAGCCCATTTCGAGGCGCTGTAGGCGCCGCTGAGCGGCATCGCCATGAGCCCGGCCGCCGAGGACAGCTGGATGACGTGCCCGCCGCCCTGCTCGCGCAGGTACGGCAGCGCGGCCTGGATCACCCACATCGCGCCGAACAGGTTGGTCTCCAGCTGGTCGCGCAACTGCTGCTCGGCCAGCTCCTCGATCGCGCCGACCTGGGCGTAGCCGGCGTTGTTCACGATGACGTCGAGACGGCCGAAATGCTCGGCGGCCCGCTTCACACTCGCGAAGACGGCGGCCTTGTCGGTCACGTCCAGCTCCAGCGCAAGCACCGCCTGGCCGTACGCGGCGGCCAACTCGTCGAGGCTCGCGGTGCTCCGCGCGGTCGCCGCCACCTTGTCGCCGCGCGACAGGGCGGCCTCGACGAAGTCGCGGCCCAGGCCGCGTGACGAACCGGTGACGAACCAGACCATGCTCATGATGACTTCCCGTTCCTTTGCGGTGGGGTGCGCGGCGCTCATCACGCGACGCGGCCAAGGCGATCGTTCGCGTGGTGTCCTGATGACCATGCGGCGTCGGCGCCCCGGACTTTGTGACAGCGCGGTCGTGTGACGTGTGTCACCGATCACGGGTGTCACACAGCGGTACGCGCCGGCGCCTTGTGCATAAGAGCAGGAATCGCGGGGACCAGGCAGGAGACGGGTATGGACGAGCGCGGCCAGATGGACGACGCCGCCGAGGCGACCGAGGTGTTCCTCGCCCACCGCAACCTGCTGTTCACCGTCGCCTACGAAATGCTCGGCTCGGCCGCCGACGCCGAGGACGCCCTGCAGGAAACCTGGCTGCGGTGGGTCAAGGTCGACAGGGAGCAGGTACGCGACCAGCGCGCCTACCTGGTGCGGGTGACCACCCGGCGCTCGCTCGACCGGCTGCGCGCCATGCGGCGTCTCAAGGAGGACTACGTCGGCCCTTGGCTGCCTGAGCCGCTGCTCACCGCGCCGGACGTGGCCGAGGACGTCGAGCTCGCCGAGAGCGTGTCGATGGCGCTCATGCTCGTACTCGAGACGCTCTCACCCACCGAACGCGCCGTCTTCGTGCTGCGCGAAGTCTTCGGCATCAGTCACGAGGAGATCGCGGCCGCCGTCGGCAAGAGTTCCGCGGCCGTCCGGCAGATCGCGCACCGCGCCCGCCGGCATGTCGACGCCCGGAGGCCGCGGGAGGTGGTCTCCCCGAGCCAGGCGCGGGCCGTGCTGGAGTCGTTCCGGCGCGCGTTGGAAACCAGGGACCTGCAGGGCCTGCTTGACGTGCTCGCCCCGCAGGTCGTTCTGGTGAGCGACGGCGGCGGCGTCAAACAGGCGGTGCCGCAGCCGATCACCGGCGCCGGCAAGGTGGCCCGCATGATCGTCAACGGCCTCGGCAAGGCTCAGGTGGCGCTCACCAGCGAGCCCACCGTGGTCAACGGCAACCCGGCGCTCCTGCTCCGCATGGACGGCGAGATCGACGGCGTCATCGCGGCGCGGGTCGAGGACGCCCGCATCACCGGCCTGTACTACGTCCGCAACCCGCGGAAGCTGACCCGCATCGCCTCCGAGACCCCGCTCACCCTGCGATGAACACCTACTGGGAGGTCCTTCATGACGAACAGCGTTGCCGGCGAACTCGCCGGACTCGAGCTGCCGGTCGAACGTGGCTGCCCGTTCGCCCCGCCCACCGCCTACGAACGGCTGCGCGAGCAGGCGCCGATCAGCAAGGTCCGCCTGACCAGCGGCGGGCAGGCGTGGTGGGTGTCCGGGCACGAGGAAGGCCGTGCCGTCCTCGCCGACCCCCGTTTCTCCTCCGACAAACGCAAGGACGGCTTCCCCCTGTTCAACCTCGACGCGGCGACCCTGCAACTGCAGCGCAGCCAGCCGCCGGTGATGCTCGGCATGGACGGCGCAGAACACTCCGCGGCCCGCCGCCCGGTGATCAGCGAGTTCACCGTGAAGCGCCTGGCCGCGCTGCGCCCGCGGATCCAGGACATCGTCGACCACTTCATCGACAACATGCTCACCGCCGACCGGCACCCGGTCGACCTGGTGCGGGCGCTGTCCCTGCCGGTGCCGTCCCTGGTGATCTGTGAACTGCTCGGCGTGCCGTACACCGACCACGACTTCTTCGAAAGCCGCACCACGATGATGGTGAGCCGGACCTCGACCGCGGACCGCAATCGCGCCTTCATCGAACTGCGCGCCTACCTCGACGACCTGGTCACCCGCAAAGAGTCCGAACCCGGCGACGACCTGCTCAGCCGGCAGATCGCCCGGCAACGCCGGAACGGCGCACCCGATCACACGGGCCTGGTCAGCCTGGCCTTCCTGCTGCTGACCGCCGGACACGAGACCACCGCGAACATGATCTCGCTCGGCGTGGTCGCGCTGCTCTCCCATCCGGAGCAACTGGCCGTGGTCAAGGCCAATCCGGGCAAGACGGCCATGGCCGTGGAGGAACTGCTGCGCTACTTCACCATCGCCGACACCGTCACCTCCCGGCTGGCCACCGAAGACGTGCGGGTCGGCGGAGTGAACATCAGGGCCGGCGACGGCGTCATCGTCTCCGGCCTGTCGGCCAACTGGGACCCCGCGGCGTTCGAGAATCCGGCCGAACTGGATGTCGAACGCGGCGCCCGCCACCACCTCACCTTCGGATTCGGCCCGCACCAGTGCCTCGGCCAGAACCTGGCCCGGATGGAACTGCAGATCGTCTTCGACACGCTGTTCCGCCGCATCCCCACGCTGCGGCTCGCCGTACCGGCCGACGACCTGCCCTTCAAGAACGACGCCGTCGTCTACGGCGTCCACGAACTTCCGGTCACCTGGTGAGCAGGACGTGATGCGGATCAAAGCCGACACCGGCCGTTGCGTCGGTTCCGGCCAGTGCGTGCTGACCGAACCGGCCGTCTTCGACCAGGACGACGACGGCATCGTGGCCCTGCTGACCGACCACCCCGACGACCAGCGCGCCACACAGGCACGCCACGCCGTCACCCTGTGCCCTTCCCAAGCCCTGTCCATCCTGCGGGAGTGAGCGCGACACGAGGCGTTCACGGTACGTGCTGTCAGCCGGGACCCTGGTGATCGTCGGGCGGACCTGGGCGAGTTGGCCGCTCGCACTGCCGACGAGCCCGCCAGCGGAGGTCATCACGGGGAGAGCGGCGGCCACGCCGGTTGCGGCACGAAGTCCAGCACCGAGTGCACCAATCTTGTAGACGTGGAGCGCTGAGTAGGGCTTCGACTCCCGCGCCCCCGACGAGGTGGCATAGGGGAGCGTGGTTTCTAGCGGCAGGGTCATCCACCGTGAGGTGGCCAGGATGTACGCGGCGGGCCACCACGAATTCCTCGCTCCTGGGGGAAGAGGACTGACAGGTCTACTTGTCTCCGCGCCAGCGGGCGATGTCCTCGTCCGTGACCTCGACGGGACCCGCCGCCAACTGTGTGATCCTGATGTGGTTGCCGAAGGGGTCACGCAGCGCACAGTCGATGCCGTACGGCTGCTGCGTGGGCTTCTCGGTGAATTCGACACCCTTGGCGCTGAGGGTGTCGTAGGTCTTCTGGCAGTCGTCGGTGTTGAGGATCGCGGCGACGCCCAGCGCGCCCTTGGTCACCAGGTCGCGGACCTGGGCGGCGGTCTCCTCGCTGAGCGACGGCGGACCCGGCTTTTCCAGGAGGATCGACCGGTCCGGGTCGGACGGCAGAGCGACGAGGAGCCAGCGCATGAACCCCATGTCGACGTCGGAGGTCACTTTGAAGCCCAGCTTGCCGACGTAGAAGTCCAGCGCCTCGTCCTGGTCGAGCACGTACACGGAATGAATGCTGATACGAGAGAACATGCCTCGACCCTACGGACAGTAAGGGCGTGATGGCTTATCCGAAACGACTCGGTCTGGTCCACGCCTTGACGAAGCACACCGGGACATCGACCGGTGACGTGCCTGACCGAAACTCGGTGGGGGACATGCCGACGATGGCCCGGAACGTACGGCTGAACGTCCCCAGACTCTCAAAGCCGACCTGCGCGGCGATGTCGGTGACACTGACCGACGTGGAGCGCAGTGACGCCATCGCACGTTCGATCCGCCGCCGTTGCAGGTACCGGTGCGGTGTCTCGCCGAACGTCGCCCGGAACGACCGGGTGAAATGGGTGGGCGACATCAGGGCGATGTGCGCGAGCGCGGGTATGTCGAGGGGGTGGGCGAATTCCCGGTCCATCGCGTCCCGTGCACGCAACAGCCGCCGGTTCTGGTCCTCACCCGGGCTGAGCACGTAACCCATCGTAGTTAACGCAGGCAGGCGACGAGCCATTGACGTGCGGGTACGGCCGGCATCGGAGTCCCCTCGCCGGCCTGCTCACCCTGCCCGCCCCTGGAACGGTGGGGGATGGGTGAACATGCCGGCGAGCCGCGGTCACGGACGCGTAAGCCGTACGCGACCGGTTGGGCGGACCAGCTCGGGGTCTAGCTCAGCTCCTGGACCACGGTGACCAGGTTGCCGTCAGGGTCGTGCAGGTGGCAGAAGGCCACGAGGCCGGGGACGGATTCGAGCGCACTGGGCGTGAAGCCGTTTTCGACCAGGCTCGCGCGCTCACGTTCCACGTCCTCGACCACGAGCCGGAGACCCCAACCCGTCCCGGCCGGTACGGCTTCGACGCGATCGAGTTCGAACCCGTTGTCTCCGGAGACCTCGAAGACGACCATGTCGGGTGCCGACTCCGCGTCCCCTTTCAGGCCGGTGACCCGCTCGTACCACTGCTGGGAGGCTGCCAGGTCGACGGCCGGGATGCCCGCGTAGATACCGTTCAGTTTCATCGTCGTGCTCCTTCGGGTTTCACAGCCGGACCAGGGTGTTTCCCCGGTGCCTGCCGTTCAGCTGGCCGATGAGCGCGCCGGGGACCGCGGGCAGGCCGCCTTCGATGACGGTGTGGGGGAAGACGAAGCGGCCTTCGCGTACCCACTGGCTGTAGTGCTCGTTCCAGGC